>JAJZRP010000070.1 GCA_021802655.1 Pseudomonadota bacterium | reverse complement strand
TGCAGGTGAGGGAAATGATAGGCAAGCTTGCGCGCAGCCAGGCCCCGGTCTATATCAGGGGAGAGTCCGGAAGCGGGAAGGAGCTCGCTGCAAGGCTGATCCACGAAAAAAGCGCAAGAAGGGACGGGCCGTTCGTCGCGGTCAATTGCGGGGCGATACCCGAGAATCTCATGGAAAGCGAGTTCTTCGGCTACAGGCGCGGCGCATTCACCGGGGCGGACCAGGATCAGGAAGGCTTTTTCCAGGCGGCGGACGGCGGCACCCTTTTTCTCGACGAAGTGGCGGATTTGCCCCTTCTCATGCAGGTCAAGCTGCTGCGCGCCATCCAGGAGAAAAAGGTGAGGAGGCTGGGCGCATCCCAGGAAGAGGCGGTGAACGTGCGCATCATCTCGGCCACCCACCAGAGCCTTGCCGAATGCGTCGAAAAGGGGAGGCTGCGCCACGATCTCTATTACCGCCTCAACGTCATCGCGCTGAAGATGCCCCCCTTGAGGGAGATGCGGGAGGATGTTCCGCTGCTCGCCCACGCCATCCTCTTGCGCATCAATGGGGATGCTGCGCCTTGCGAAATCAGTTTGGAGGCCATGGATGCCCTTTCCCGGTACGATTTCCCCGGCAACGTGCGCGAACTCGAGAACATCCTCGAGCGCGCAGCCGCCCTTTGCTCGGACAAGCTGATCACCCTGGAGGACCTCCAGCTCGAGCCCGATGCTTCGGAGAATTCCCGCCCTGCCGACGAGCTGCCGCTGCAGGATTATCTCGACAGGATGGAGAAGGAGGCCATTCTGGATGCGCTGGGGAAAACCCGCTTCAACCGCACTCAGGCGGCGAAGCTTTTGGGCGTGACCTTCAGGGCGCTGCGCTATCGCATGGAGAGGCTGGGAATCAAGTGATGCGGATAGACGACGACGGCATGCTGATGGGCGCTGCATTCATCCCTTCCCCCCATTGCGATGAACGCCCGCAAGGGTGCGCAATCGATCTTGTCGTGATCCACAACATCAGCCTCCCTCCGGGGGAATTCGGCGGAAAGGGCGTGATCGAACTTTTCACCAATACCCTCGTCGAGTCGGCCCATCCCTATTACAAGGGGATTTCCGGTCTCAAGGTTTCCAGCCATTTCTTCATAGACAGGGAAGGGAAGATAGTCCAGTTCGTGCCGACCGGCAAAAGAGCCTGGCATGCCGGCGTCTCCAGCTGGCGCGGCAGGGAGAAATGCAACGATTTTTCCGTGGGGATAGAGCTCGAAGGGACGGATTTCATCCCCTTCAGCGATGCGCAGTACGATGCGTTGAAGGCATTGACGCATGCCATTTTCGAAAAATATCCTTGCTGCGGCATCGCGGGGCATTCCGAAATCGCGCCCGGAAGGAAGACGGACCCCGGCCCCTTTTTCGACTGGAATCGCTACAGATTGTCCATCGAAAAGCTATCTTCTTGATTTTTTTGGGCATAAAAATAGTGTTGCGCTTTCCTGCGTAAGCCACTAGAATTTGTTTTCGATATGCCGAGAAGACACAACATATAGTGTTGCGGCGCGACAGGATACCAGATCAATCATGAGGGAGACGTAGCCATGCAGCTAGCCACAGGAAACCCCGCTTCGACGTTCATGCCGATGGCACAGGATTCGGGAAATCAGGATCCACAGAACTCCCCCTACGAGCAATACAAGCTCATCCGGCGCAACGGCGCGGTGGTCGCCTTCGAGCCTTCCAAGATCATGGTGGCGCTCACCAAGGCATTCATCGCGGTCAACGGCGGGCAGGGCGCGGCTTCCGCCAGGGTGCGCGAGATCGTGGCCCAGTTGACCGAGAATGTCGTGAATGCCCTGGTGAGGCGCCAGCCCCACGGCGGCACCTTCCACATCGAGGACGTGCAGGATCAGGTCGAGCTCGCCCTGATGCGCTCGGGGGAGCACGATGTGGCGAGAGCCTACGTGCTTTACCGCGAGGAACGCGCCAGGGAGCGGGCGAAGCATGCCGCATCCGATTCTTCCGCGCCTCTGCTGCACGCGCTGGATCGGGGGGAGAGGGTTCCGCTCGACATCGCGCATCTGGACGATATGGTGAAATCCGCCTGCACCGGGCTGGAGGTCGATTCCAGGATCATCGCGGAAGCCACCCTGAGGGATCTGTACGACGGGGTGCCGATGGAGGAAGTGCTGAAATCCGCGATCCTCTCCGCCCGCGTGCTGATCGAGAAGGACCCCGCCTACGACTTCGTCACCGCGCGCCTTTTGATGCGCACCATCAGGAGCGAAGTGCTGGGCGAGGACGTTTCCCAGGAGGCGATGAAGTCGCGCTATGCCGAATATTTCCCCGGCTTCATCAAGAAGGGGGTGGAAGCCGAGCTGCTCGACGAGCGCCTGCTGCAGTACGATCTGGCGAAGCTGGGCGCGGCCCTCGACGCCGAGCTCGATCTCAAGTTCCGCTATCTGGGGCTTCAGACCCTGTACGACCGCTATTTCCTGCACATCCGGGAAAACAGGATAGAGCTTCCCCAGGCCTTCTTCATGCGCGTCGCGATGGGGCTCGCCCTCAACGAAGTGAACCGCGAGGCTCGCGCCATCGAGTTCTACAGGCTGCTCTCCAGCTTCGATTTCATGAGCTCCACCCCGACGCTGTTCAATTCCGGAACAAGGCGCTCGCAGCTTTCCTCCTGCTATCTCACCACGGTAAGCGACGATCTGGATGCGATCTACGAGGCGATCAAGGAGAACGCGCTGCTTTCCAAGTTCGCAGGGGGCCTGGGCAACGACTGGACGATGGTGCGCGCGATGGGCTCCCGCATCAAGGGAACCAACGGCAAATCCCAGGGCGTGGTGCCCTTCCTCAAGGTGGTGAACGACACCGCGGTTGCGGTCAACCAGGGCGGCAAGCGCAAGGGCGCGGTTTGCGCCTATCTCGAAACCTGGCATCTCGACATCGAGGAATTCCTGGAACTCAGGAAGAACACCGGGGACGACAGGCGCCGCACCCACGACATGAACACCGCGAACTGGATTCCGGACCTCTTCATGAAGCGCGTCATGGACGGCGGGGAATGGACGCTGTTTTCGCCTTCCGACGTGCCGGATCTGCACGACAAATTCGGGCGCGATTTCGAGAAAGCTTATACGGCCTACGAGGCGGACATCGAGAACGGCAAAATCACGCTCTTCAAGAAGATCCCGGCGCAGCAGCTCTGGCGCAAGATGCTGACCATGCTGTTCGAGACCGGGCACCCCTGGATCACCTTCAAGGACGCCTGCAACATCCGCTCCCCGCAGCAGCATGTCGGCGTGGTGCACAGCTCCAACCTCTGCACCGAGATCATGCTCAACACCAACGAGGAAGAGATCGCGGTGTGCAACCTGGGGTCGGTCAACCTTTCCGCCCATGTCACGGCTGACGGCAAGATCGACTTCGAGAAGCTGAAGAAGACCGTTTCGACCGCGATGAGGATGCTCGACAACGTGATCGACATCAACTACTACGCGGTGAAGAAGGCCAGGAACTCGAACCTCAAGCACCGCCCCGTTGGCCTCGGCATCATGGGCTTCCAGGACTCCCTGCACATGCTGAGGATTCCGTATGCCTCGAACGAGGCGGTGGAATTCGCGGACCGCTCCATGGAAGCGGTGGCCTATTGCGCCTACTGGGCATCCACCGAGCTGGCCGAAGAGCGCGGACGCTACAGCACCTTCAAGGGCAGCCTTTGGGATCGCGGCATATTGCCCCAGGATTCGCTCAAGCTCCTGAACGAGGAGCGAGGCGGGTACGTCGAAGTCGATACTTCCGAAACCCTGGACTGGAAGGCGCTGCGCGGCAGGATCGCCCAGTACGGCATGAGAAATTCCAACTGCCTCGCGATCGCGCCGACCGCGACGATCTCGAACATCGTCGGGGTTTCCGCCAGCATCGAGCCGACCTACCAGAACGTTTACGTGAAGTCGAACCTCTCGGGCGAATTCACCATCACCAACGAGGAGCTGGTGAAGGATCTGAAGGCGATCGGGCTTTGGGACGAGGTGATGATCGCGGATCTCAAGTATTTCGACGGCAGCCTCGCGAAGATAGACAGGATTCCGCAGGAAATCAGGAACCTTTACGCCACCGCCTTCGAGATCGAGCCCGCCTGGCTGGTGGAAGCGGCTTCGCGCCGCCAGAAATGGATAGATCAGGGGCAGTCGCTCAACATCTACATGGCGGGTGCCTCTGGCCGCAAGCTCGACGACACCTACAAGCTCGCCTGGGTGAGGGGGCTCAAGACGACCTATTATCTGCGCACCCTCGGCGCGACATCCGCCGAGAAATCGACGACCAATGCGGGGGCGCTCAACGCGGTTCAGGTCGAGGAGGCGAAGTTCTGCTCCATCGACAATCCGGAGTGCGAAGCATGCCAGTAAGATGCTTCACACTCCGGATTGCGGCGAAGGCTAACCCGTCACCTTTTCAAGGTGACGGGTTAAGGGCGGCAAGCCGCCCGGCCGTAGCCACAACCCATAGCGAAGCCTGTCAGTAAGGGAGGAAATATGCTCAATTTCGAAGAAACGCCCCGTACCGCCATGAAGCCGATCCGGGAAGAGGAAGAGGCGGACATTTCGATGCGCCGCGTGTCCGTCGAGGACAAGAAGATCATCAACTGCAAGTCGGACGTCAACCAGCTGGTTCCCTTCAAGTACAAGTGGGCCTGGGAGAAGTATCTGGCGGCCTGCGCCAACCACTGGATGCCGCAGGAAGTGAACATGAACCGCGACATCGCGCTGTGGAAGGACCCGAACGGCCTGACCGAGGACGAGCGCCTCATCATCAAGCGCAACCTGGGCTTTTTCGTCACCGCCGACAGCCTCGCCGCGAACAACATCGTGCTCGGCACCTACCGCCACATCAGCAACCCGGAATGCCGCCAGTATCTGCTCAGGCAGGCTTTCGAGGAGGCGATCCACACCCACGCCTACCAGTACATCGTGGAGAGCCTGGGGCTCGACGAGGGCGAGATTTTCAACATGTACCACGAGGTGAAATCGATCCGGGAGAAGGACGAATTCCTGCTGCCCTTCATCGACACCCTGACCAATCCCGAATTCAGGACGGGAACCCCGGAGAACGACCAGAAGCTCTTGAAAAGCCTGATCGTGTTCGCCTGCATCATGGAAGGGCTGTTCTTCTACGTCGGCTTCACCCAGATCCTGGCGCTCGGACGCCGCAACAAGATGACAGGGGCTGCGGAGCAGTACCAGTACATTTTGCGGGACGAGTCGATGCACTGCAATTTCGGCATCGACGTGATCAACCAGATCAAGCTGGAAAACCCGCATCTCTGGACCCCGGCCTTCCGCGAAGAGATCAAGAATCTCATGCAGAAGGGGGTGGACCTCGAATACCGCTATGCGGAAGACACCATGCCGCGCGGCGTGATCGGGCTGAACGCGCCGATGTTCAAGGAATATTTGCGCTACATCGCCAATAGAAGGTGCCAGCAGATCGGGCTCGATCAGCTCTATCCCGGCGCGAACAACCCCTTCCCGTGGATGTCGGAAATGATCGATTTGAAGAAGGAAAAGAATTTTTTCGAGACGAGAGTGACAGAATACCAAACTGGTGGAGCACTCTCTTGGGATTGATGGTGCACGTGAAAAAATTCTTTCGGCGAAGGCTAACGCGGACGCACTTGTGCGGACGGGTTAAGGGCGGGATACCGCCCGGCCGGAACCAAAAGAACTTCTTCGAGACCCGCGTCACCGAATACCAGACCGGCGGCGCGCTTTCCTGGGGGACTAAAACCCCAATCAAAAAAAGGGCGCGGCAAGCGCCCTTTTTGGTTTGTGCTGGGTCGAGTTGATGGGAATGGGAAATCGAGTCTGAACCATTTATCCGCAAATGACAAATGTCAAGACCTGACCCTCACCATCTGACCCTCACCATCCTCTACATTAATTGAGAAGAATCAATGCGCAATTTCAGTAAGAAAAAACTCGGCAAAAGCCTTGAGTGGTTTCGGGCTCTGTTCGAGCCTCGCCCTCAGAACAGCCCCCTCCCAGCCGATCCAAAACACCGCTGACAGTTTATTGCATTGAGCCCACGGGGAAATTTCGCCGGCTTTTTTCGCCGCCAAGAGGCATTTCTCAACGCGATCCTGCCAGTCGGCGAAAACTGCTTCGAGTCGGCACCTGAATATTTCTGGTAAGGCACCTATTTCCTGGCCAAGATTACCGACAAGACAACCTCTCTTGTACTGGTGGCGCGCCATCCCGTCCTCAGCATCGGTGACAAAAGCTCGTAAGCGTAGCAAGGGGGATAAGGATTCGTCCGTCAGGTAGCGGTCGAGCTTGAGTGCGAAATAGGCGGCGTAGTGATCAATAAGTTCGACGACAAACGCTTCCTTGCTTGCAAAGTAGTGGTAGAAGGAGCCTTTTGGTACAGCGACGCGTCGCAAAATCTCATCTATACCTGAGGCGGAGAAGCCTTTTTCGGTCAGAACTTCCAGCCCTGCGCGCACCAAGGCTTCACGCGTCTTGCTGTAGCCTTCAGTGCCCTTGGGAGGGCGGCCTCGGCGGCGTTTGGGGGTGTGCTCGGTTTTCATTTTTGAATATTAGACCGATCGTCTAATAAAGTCAAGAGAATCTTTCTTGGCAGTGTATAGTTAGCCTAAAATGAGGGGATTGCGTTGGGCAATGCGCAGCCTCAATTGAAAGTTCATATTCATGGCGCATTGAATGTAGGCTGCTCCAGGCCGGAGGTAGTGGAGATCATGATTCAAATGGCAGCGTATGCTGGATTCCCTGCCGCATTGAATGGCATATTTGCAGCAAAAGAAATTTTTGCGGAGCGAGACTGTGCAGGGCAGAAAAATTGACCACTCAAATTCAATAGCTTAGATTATTCATACCTCGCCGATTCCCATGCATGGATTGCCTGTTTCCGGGTTTCGCCCCAATGATACCCGCCAAGCTTTCCGCTTTGTTGGAAATTAGGGTCAGACCCCATTTCCCATGCCATTTCCCGATGATGTCAAGTCGCAGAAGAACGTCTTGGGGCGCGTACCTCAACTCAGCCATAAAGAGGCTCAGGCTTTCCTAAGGCGAACAGGTA
>JAJZRP010000018.1 GCA_021802655.1 Pseudomonadota bacterium | reverse complement strand
AAAAGGGAATGACGCGCAGCATCCTGATTTTCGTGCTGGCATCGGTCGCATCCACCGCGGTTTCTTCGGTCGTCGAAAAGCTGCAGGGCAACAGCGCGAATCCGGTGCAAAATGCCATGGAAATGAAGAAGCTGCTTCAACCTTAGCAGCAGCGCCTGACCCCGTTCCACTTGCGCTCCTGCTCGGCAATGAAGAATGCCTTGCGGCTCATGGGCGTTCTGTCGGGGTGGGCGGTTTTGCAATGGGCCAGGTAGCGCTCGTAGGCATCGTCCCCCGACAGGCGCCTGATCATTTCCCAAAGTCTTTTCATCAGTCCCTCACCCAGTCCTCGACCAGCCTGCTCGGAATATGGGGGGATTCCGATACCGGCGGCACGGGAAGCCCGATCGCCTTTCTCCAGCTGACCCTGAGCATTTCGAAAATGACGATCCACAGCACCGCGACGAAGAACAGCGTGAGCGCGCCGTCGAGCTGCATGTTGAAAATGAGCTTGGGCGCGATCGCGGCCTTCTCTGGGGGGAGCTTGCCCAGGGAAAGCTTCTCGGCAAGATTGTCGGCTGCCGAGAAAAAGCCGATCCTGATGTCGGAACTGGTGATTTTCTCCCAGGCGGCCGAAGTCGTGATGAAGCTGAGCCAGGCAAGCGGCACGCCGCTCACCCAGGCATATTTCAGCTTGCCCGACTTGATCAGGATGCCTGTCGCAACCGACAGGGCGATTGCGGCCAGCATCTGGTTGGCAATGCCGAACAGCGGCCAGAGCAGATTGACTCCGCCGTTGGGGTCGATCACCCCGATATAGAGGAAATAGCCCCAGGAGGCGACGATGGCTGCGCTGGTGGCGAGCACCGAAGGATACCAGGACGTCCTTCCCATGGGTTTGTAGAGGTTGCCGAGCAGATCCTGCAGCATGAAGCGCCCGACACGCGTTCCTGCATCCAGCGTGGTTAAAATGAAGACCGCTTCGAACATGATCGCGAAGTGGTACCAGATTGCAAGCAGCCCGCGCCCGAAGGCGTTGCCGAAAATGCTCGCCATCCCGACCGCAAGCGAAGGCGCGCCGCCTGTCCTGGCGAAAAGCGTTTTCTCGCCCATATCCGCCGCGAGTGCCTGCATTTTCTCCATCGAAACGGGAAAACCCCAGGAGCTGATGGTCGTCACAGCGTCCATGCCCTGGCCGACCACGCCGGGAGGGCTGTTGATGGCGAAGAAAACGCCTGGGTCGAGAACGGTCGCAGCGACCATCGCCATGATCGCAACGAAGGATTCGAGGAGCATTCCCCCGTAGCCGATCATGGGAATGTCTCTTTCATTCGCAATCAGCTTGGGGGTGGTGCCGGAAGAAATGAGGGAATGGAATCCGGAAATCGCGCCGCAGGCGATGGTGATGAAGACGAAGGGAAACAGCCTGCCCGCGAAGATCGGGCCCGTGCCGTCGACGAAGCGGGTGAGCGCCGGCATTTTGATTTCGGGATGCATGACGAGAATGGCGAGCGCGAGGGCCGCCACCGTGCCGAGCTTCATGTAGGTCGAAAGATAATCCCGCGGGGCGAGAAGCAGCCATACCGGAAGGATGGCTGCCAGAAAGCCGTAGCCGATGACCAGCCAGACGAGGGTGTTGCCGTCGAAATCGAACAGGGTTCGCAAATCGTGATGGTCTATCCATCCCCCGGATGCGACCGCAAAAAGGAGCAGGGCTACGCCGATGAGCGAGCCTTCCAGAACTTTCCCGGGGCGGAAATGGCGCATGTGGAGTCCGACCAGGATCGCGATCGGGATGGTCGCCATGACGGTCGAGGTTCCCCAGGGACTGTGCTTCAGGGCATTCACGACGACAAGTCCCAGCACCGAAATCAGGATCACCATGATGGCCAGCGTCCCGATGAGCGCGGCAGCCCCCCCCAGGGGCCCCAGTTCGTCCCTCGCCATCTGGCCGAGGCTCCTGCCGTCGCGCCTCGTCGAGAAAAACAGGATCACCATGTCCTGCACGCAGCCGCCGAGTACCGCACCCACCAGAATCCACAGCGTTCCGGGAAGATAGCCGAACTGGGCCGCGAGGGTCGGGCCGACCAGGGGGCCGGGGCCCGCTATCGCCGCGAAATGGTGTCCGAATGTCACCCATTTGTTGGTGGGGGTGAAGTCGAGTCCGTTGTCGAAGCGCTCTGCAGGGGTTGCCCGCGTGTCGTCAATCACCAGCACTTTCGCCGCGATCCAGAGCGCATAGAACCGGTAGCCGAGCGCATACACGCACAGGGCCGCCGCAACCAGCCAGAGCGAATTGATGGCTTCGCCCCTGGCGAGGGCGATATCGCCCAGGGAGGCCGCGCCGAGAATGGAAATGCCGAACCAGAGCAGTTTTTTCATGCGTTCTCCTATGCCCTGCGCCAGGTCGTGCCCTGCGGGCCGTCTTCAAGAATGATGCCGGATTGAAGGAGTTCGTCTCTGATCCTGTCGCTTTCAGCGAAGTTTCTTGATTTTCTGGCATCCATTCTTTGCTGGATGAGCGCTTCTATTCTGGATGAATCGATGTCGTTGCCGCCCTGCAAAAAAGCTCTCGGGTCGCGCTGCAGCAGTCCCAGTACGCTGCCCAGGCTTTTGAGCAATCCTGCGCCGTTTGCCGAATGCGACTTGTTGATTTCATTGGCGAGATCGAACAATACCGAAATCGCTTCGGGCGTATTGAAATCGTCGTCCATCGCCTGCCTGAAGCGTTTCGCATGGGGCTCTTCCCAGTCGATTTCGATGTTTTCCGCATTTATGCCGTCAAGCGCGGTGTAGAGCCGGGTCAGGGATGATTTGGCATCCTGAAGGTGCTGGTCGGAATAGTTGAGCGGACTCCTGTAGTGCGCCCGCAAAATGAAGAAGCGCACCACTTCCGCATCGAATTTTTCGAGCACTTCGCGCACCGTGAAGAAATTGCCCAGGGATTTGGACATCTTCTCGTCGTCCACCCTGACGAAGCCGTTGTGCATCCAGTAATTGACGAAGGTATGGCCATGCGCCCCTTCGGACTGGGCGATTTCGTTCTCGTGGTGGGGAAATTGCAGGTCCTGCCCGCCGCCGTGAATGTCGAAATGTTCCCCGAGCAGTTGTTCGCTCATCGCCGAGCATTCGATGTGCCAGCCGGGACGCCCGGGCCCCCATGGGGAATCCCAGGAAGGCTCCCCTGTCTTCGCCGCCTTCCAAAGCACGAAATCGAGCGGGTCGCGCTTGAATGGGTCGACCTCCACCCGCTCTCCCGCCCGCAGGTCTTCCAGAGACTTTCCGGAGAGTTTGCCGTAGCCTGCGAAATCGCGCACCGAATAATAGACGTCGCCGTTTCCGGGCGCATAGGCGAGCTTCTTGTCGACCAGCGTTCCGATCATGGAAATCATCTGCCCCACGTATTGCGTCGCACGGGGTTCATGGTCCGGCGCATCCACTCCGAGTTTCTCGGCGTCCTCGTGCATGGCTTCTATGAACCTGGAAGTCAGGTCGGAGATGGATTCCCCGTTTTCGATCGCGCGCCGGATGATCTTGTCGTCGATATCGGTGACATTGCGCACGTAGTTCACTTTATGTCCGGAAGCCCTGAGCCATTTCGCCACCATGTCGAAGACCACCATCACCCTGGCGTGGCCCAGATGGCAATAGTCGTAAACGGTCATGCCGCAGACGTAAATTCCGATCTTTTCCGGATGGATCGGCCGGAAGGCCTGTTTCTCCCGTGCCAGGGTATTGTAGATTTTGAGCATCAGTCTATGTCTTCGCTGAGTACATGCTGCATCAGCCTGTGCCTGGCCCGATCGAACCCGATGAGCGGGAGTATCCTGGGCATTTCCGGGCCGTGAGTCTGTCCGGTGAGCGCAGATCTGAGCGGCAGGAAAAGTTTTTTGCCCGAGCAGCCCGTTTTTTCCTTGACGCTTTGCGCAAAGGCCTTGAAATCGAGGTCTTGCGCAAGCAGTTCGGCAGCCGCCCTGAAGAATTCCGCGGGCGTTTCCTCGAGAATTGCAAGGGCCTCATCCGACATGGGGAGCCTGTCGGAGTAGATCGCCTCCGCCCAGATCGCGGCATCGTGGGGAAACAGCACATTGTCCCTGACCGCGTCGGCGAAATGTTCGAGATCCTTTTCAGGCACCCATATAGAGACGGCCTGCCCGAGCCAGGCCGCGAGCGTTGCCGAATCCGTTTTTTGCAGGGCCTGAGCCTGCCAGTAGTCGAGCTGGGTCCTGTCATACCTTGCCGGGGCCCGCCCCAGATTTTCGATGGCGAAGGCAGCAGCCAGTTCGTCCAGGCTCAACAGGCGGTTGTCCTGGTAGTTGTGGCCGAGGCGGGCCAGGTAATTGTTGACCGCAATGGAAAAATAGCCGATCTCCCTGAGTTCCTGCACGGAAAGGCTGCCGCTTCTCTTGGAAAGCGGCGCACCTACCCCGTCCACGATGAGCGAGATGTGGCCGTACTGCGGCACGGGCATCGAAAGGGCGTCCAGGATCGCGATTTGCCTCGGCGTGTTGGTCAGGTGATCCTCGCCTCGCAACACGTGGGTGACCTGCATCAGGGCATCGTCCAGGGCGTTCACGTAGAAGAATGCGAAAGTGCCGTCCGAGCGGCGAATGATGAAGTCGCCGATCTCGTCCGTCGGGAAATGCTGGGGGCCTCTCACCAGATCGTCGAACTGGATGGATTCGCCCCTGGGCATCCTGAAGCGCAAGGTATAGGGCAGCCCCTGCTTTTTCTTGCTCTCGATTTCGTCGGGCTTCAGGTGGGCGCACTTGCCGCCGTATCTCGGGGGCTTTCCGGATGACGCCTGGATTTTTCTCGAAACCTCGAGTTCGACGGCGCTGCAGAAGCATGGATAGACCCTGTTCTTTTCTTCAAGTATCCTGAGATGCCGTTCGTAAATCGCGCTTCTCCCGGATTGACGGTAAGGGCCGAAAACGCCTCCCGCGCCGTCGCCTTCCTGCCAGGCGAGGCCGAGCCAGTTGAGGTCTTCCTGCAGTGCGAGGATGTATTCTTCGCGGCTTCGGGCGGCATCCGTGTCTTCTATGCGAAGCAGGAAAGTGCCGCCGGTCTTGCGGGAAAGCAGTGCATTGAAGAGGGCTGTGCGCACGTTGCCGAAGTGGATCAGGCCGGTCGGACTCGGGGCGAACCTGGATTTCAGGGGAAAAGTCATGATGCGCGGCTCAATTTTGATAGAATTGCTGTGTTTTGTTATAAAATTCTGAACAAACTTAACCAGGTCAAGTATATCACAATGAAAAGGTCATCCTTCGCCCGGCTTGCCGGCGCTTCCCTGCTTTGCTGCTTCATGCTGTCGAGTTTTTCCGCCCGAGCCGACGCGCTCAAGGATGCGAACAAACTTTTCAAGGGGGGGCAATATGACGCCGCCATGAAGCAGGTCGATGTCTGGCTTGCCAAGAACCCCAAGGACGCCCAGGGACGCTTTTTGAAAGGGCTGATCCTGACCGAAGAGAACAAATCCAGCGAGGCGATCAAGGTTTTTACCGGTTTGACCGAAGATTATCCGGAGTTGCCGGAGCCTTACAATAACCTGGCGGTCCTTTATGCGGCGCAGGGGCAGTATGAGAAGGCCAAGGACGAGTTGGAGCTGGCAATCCAGACCCATCCCAGCTATGCTACGGCGCACGAGAACCTGGGCGACATTTACGCCAAGCTGGCGAGCCAGGCCTACGACAAGGCGCTTCAGCTCGACAAGTCGAACGTCAGTGCCCAGACCAAGCTCGAACTGATCAAGACCCTCTTTTCGCGGGAGGGGCGGTCCGTTGCGTCGAAGCATGCCGTGCCACGTGCCGACGACAGAAAGGTCACGAAAAAAGCGGAAGAAGACGCGGCACCGGTGCAGCCCGCCAGTGCTGAATCTTCCATAAAGGCCGTGCCCGAGCCCGTCAAGAAGGAGCCGTCCGGGGACGAGCAGGCAGTGATTGCAACGCTGCAGGCCTGGGCGAAGGCATGGTCGGATCAGGATGTCGCCGGCTATCTAGGGTTTTATGCAGGGGATTTTCAGCCGTCCGACGGGAAAGGACTGGATCACTGGAAACTGCTGCGCAAGGCCAGGATAGAAAAACCGAAGTTCATTTCCGTGACGATATCGAACCCGGAAGTGGTTTTTTCCGACGCAAAACATGCGACAATCCGCTTTACGCAATCGTACAAGTCTTCTGCCATGGAAGAATCGACGACAAAAATCATGACGCTGTCGAATTCCGACGGCAAGTGGCTGATCGAAACTGAAAAGTAACGCATTGAATAAACTGGTTTTTCATTCGCTCCTTGGCACCGTGATGCTGGCTGTTGCGGGGGTGGTCTGCGCTGCTTCTCCCGATGCGCTTCTGGTTCAGAGCCTGATCGATATCAGTCACAGCCAGATGAATTCCGCGCTTTCGAGCATAGACAGTGTGCTCAAGACCAATCCCAATTTCAGGCTGGCGCAGCTCGTCAAGGGGGACATCCTGCTTGCCCGCAGCAGGCCGATCAGCAAGTTGGGCGATGTGGCGGGCGCTCCTCCCGATCGCATCCAGGGGTTGAGGGAAGAAGCGCTCGCCCGCGTGATGCGCCACGAACAGAGGCCGGGGGAGGATACCGTCCCGAGCTACCTGGTGGAAATGCGGCCGGAGCAAAAGTATGCGATAGTCGTCGATCTCGACAAATCGGCGCTTTACCTTTACCGGAACGTCGATGGCGCGCCGCAATATGTCGCGGATTATTACATCACGAGCGGCAAGCAGTCCGGCGAGAAAGTATCGGAGGGGGACAAGAAAACCCCGATCGGCGTTTATCGCGTGACAGGACATCTGCCGGAGAGCAAGCTGCCTGCATTTTACGGCTCCGGGGCCTTCCCGATCAGCTATCCGAACGAATGGGACAGGCACGAGGGGCGAAGCGGGCATGGCATCTGGCTTCACGGCACTCCCCCCGACACCTATAGCCGGGTTCCCAAGGCAAGCAGCGGTTGCGTCGTCCTGGCCAACCACGATCTCACCGAAATAGGAGACTACCTGCAACTGGGCGTGACGCCTGTGATCATTTCCGATTCGATCAGGTGGGAAAGCCGTAAGGATGCAGCGGCGATGCGCCAGTCGGTCGACGATGCCCTGCAGAAGTGGCGGCACGATTGGGAAAGCCTCGACAATGATGCCTATCTCGGGAACTATTCGAAACAATTCTTTTCCGACACCATGGGTTTTCCGGAATGGGCGCGATACAAGTCCAAGGTCAATTCGACGAAGTCCTGGGTGAAGATCACCATCTCGAATGTCAGCGCCTTCCTGTATCCCGGCAAGGGCGACTTTTTCGTGGTAAGCTTCGACCAGGATTATTCGAGCAACAACTTCCACAACAAGATGAGAAAGCGGCAGTACTGGATCAGGGAAGGGAATGCCTGGAAAATCATTTATGAGGGTGACGCATGAAATCTAGCATGAAATACTTTGTCCTATTGATCGCGCTGTTGAGCGTCCCGGCCAGGGCTGCAAATCCCGAGGTCGAAATGAAGACGAACATGGGGGATGTCCTGATCGAGCTCTATCCCGACAAGGCGCCCAAAACGGTCGAGAATTTCCTGCAGTACGTGAAGGACGGGTTCTACAGCGGCACCATATTCCACCGCGTGATCAAGGGATTCATGATCCAGGGCGGAGGATTCACGACAGGATTCAGGGAAAAGGCAACCCGTGCGCCGATTGCCAACGAGGCATCCAACGGACTGCATAATATTCCGGGAACGGTCGCGATGGCGCGCACCATGGATCCGAATTCGGCCACTGCCCAGTTCTTCATCAACGTGAACGACAACAGGAGCCTCAATTACATCGATTCTTCTGCAGAGAGGATCGGCTATTGCGTGTTCGGCAGGGTGGTTAAGGGCATGGATGTGGTGAACAAAATCGCAGACCTTCCCACGGGTCCGGGAGGCTCCTTTCCGTCCGATGTTCCCAAAAACGCTGTCGTCATCCAAAGCATGACAGTCATTTCAAGATAAGGAAAAGCATGATCAAATTGCATACCAGCCACGGCGTTATTTCGCTTGAGCTCGATTTCGAAAAGGCGCCAGTGACCTGCGAAAATTTCGTTTCCTATGTCGAAAGCGGCTTCTACGACAACACCATATTCCATCGCGTGATCGGCGGATTCATGATCCAGGGCGGAGGATTCGAGTCGGGCATGAAACAGAAGAAAACGCTTGCGCCGATCAAGAATGAAGCGGACAACGGGCTGAAGAACGAGGCCTATACCATAGCCATGGCGAGAACGCCTGATCCTCATTCCGCTTCGAGCCAGTTCTTCATCAATCTGGTCGACAACGATTTCCTGGATTACACGGCTTCCACTCCCCAGGGGTATGGCTACTGCGTTTTCGGCAAGGTGGTGGAAGGATCCGAAGTCGTCTCGCAAATCGGAAAGCTCAAAACGACAAGCCAGGCAGGCCACAGGGACGTCCCGGTAGAGGATGCCGTCATAACCAAAGCGGAAGTGTGCTGAAAGCCTAGGTGGGCAGTGCTCTTTTCATTTCGGATATCCATCTTTCCGGGGATGAAGCGGGAATCTCCGGGCTTTTTTTCCGGTTTCTCGAAGATCGGGCGGCGAGCGCCTCTTCGCTTTACATACTGGGCGATCTTTTCGATGCCTGGGCGGGGGACGACGATCTCGATGATCCCTTCAACAGCAAGGTGGTTTCCAGCCTGAAGAAACTGGCCGATTCGGGGGTTGCGCTCTACATCATGCACGGCAACCGGGATTTCCTGATGGGAAGGCGGTTTTTCGAGGCATCCGGGGCCGCGCATCTGCCCGACCCTTGCCTGGTCGCCGCCTGCGGCGGAAAAATACTGCTTACCCATGGCGATGCGCTTTGCACCGGCGACACCGAATACCAGGCTTTCAGGCGGACAGTCCGTGCCGAAGCATGGCAATCGGCATTTCTTGCCCGGCCGCTGGCCGCGCGCAAGGAGGCCATCGCTCAATTGCGGCGGCAGAGCGAGCAAATGAAGCAGGAGAAAGCCGTTGCGATCATGGATGTCGATCCCGCTACGGTGAACATCCTGCTGACTGAAAACAACAGCACCCGCATGATCCATGGCCATACCCACAAGCCGGGGAGGCATGTGTTCGGTATCGAAGCCAATTCCTGCGAAAGATGGGTTCTGGGCGACTGGCATGAAAATGGCGCGCTCTGCATTGTTTGCGAAAAGGATGAAATCAGGTTTCTGGATGCGGGCGAATAGGCGAGCATTTCTCTCGACATTGTTTGAAGCCGCAACTTTGACTAAAATAGACGCACCATAACAAATTTAGGAGAAGAAATGGAACACGCTTTGCCGCAGCTCCCTTATGCAATGGATGCACTGGCTCCCCATATGTCCAAGGAAACTTTCGAGTACCATTACGCCAAGCATCACCAGGCTTATGTGACGAACCTCAACAACCTGATCAAGGGCACGGACTACGAGAACCTCGATCTTGAAGCCATCATCAGGAAAGCGCCCGCGGGCGGGATATACAACAATTCGGCGCAGGTTTGGAATCACACCTTTTTCTGGAACTGCATGAAGCCAAACGGCGGGGGCGAGCCTTCAGGCGCGCTGGCGGCGGCAATCAAGGCGAAATGGGGTTCTTTCGACGAATTCAAGAAAGCCTTCCAGACTTCCGCCGTGGGCAACTTCGGTTCGGGCTGGACATGGCTCGTGAAAAAGGCCGACGGCACCGTGGATATCGTCAATATGGGCGCTGCAGGAACGCCGCTCACGACAGGAGACAAAGCGCTGCTTTGCGTCGATGTATGGGAACATGCCTATTATATCGATTACCGCAACCTTCGCCCCAAATTCGTCGAAACCTTCCTGAACAATCTCGTCAACTGGGATTTCGTGGCGAAGAATTTCGCCTGATCCAGGCGATGCGAGATAAAAATGCCCGGCTTGTCCGGGCTTTTTATTCAACCTGCGGCATAATGCTGGACATTTTCAATGGGTTGTGGTAGAAATGGGTGGCATGCTGCCAGCGATGGCTGGGCGCAAAATCACCGGTCCGAATGCTTCGGATGGCGGGATTGCCGGGGAATATCATGAGCATTTCAGGTCTTGGTTTATATTCTGCGAACAATTTGGACGAGGCGATTCCATTGCCTGCGAGCCAGCAGGCGAAGGCGGCGATCCCGCCCGCCGTGGCTGACCAGCAAGCCGGCGCGGCACTTTCCGAGGCGAATTATCAGCCTGCGATCTCCGCCTACGGGCAGGCCCAAAACGCTTTGGCCTACCTGCATTCCACCGTTCAGGGTATGGATCAGTCGGCCCATTCAGGGGATGCGACGAGCGGTTCCCGTTCCGGAAGCAGTGCCCAGGGAAGCAATCCTTTCCGCGCGGGCGATTCGGCCGCTGCAACTGCAATTGACCAGGTCATGCATGCAACCCGGTCTTTCGTCGATGCCTACAATGCGAATGGTGCAGGCGGCAGCCTGCTCGCCTCTGCGCTCAATTCATCCGGCCTGACCGGGATCGGCATTACCAGACGGCCCAACGGCACCTTGTCGCTCGACGCTCAAACCCTGCAGAATGCGCTTGCTTCTAATCCGGGAGAAGTCGCCCAGGTTTTTTCCGCAGTCGCTTCCCAAGTGCAAGCGAACGCGCAGCAGTCGACAAGCCCGTCTCGAGGAACCGTCCGGCAGGCGGCTTCACAGCCTTCCGGTGCTCAGGCGATGGATAGCCAGTTGCCCCCGAACGTGGCGCTGAACCGGGCGCGCCTCGCTGCGCAATACGGCACCGTATCCAGACTGGGTTGACATTTTATTAAAAGCCTATAAGCTTATTCCATGGTTCATTTCGTAGTCGCATACCTCCTTTCCCTCTCCCTGCTCCTGGCAGGGCTGCTGCGCCTCGCGCGCTAAATTCCCGACCTTTTCCAATTCATTCAGTTTTTCGTCGGCCGCAACAATCGGCCGGGTTATCCATTTCTAGATTTGGGAGTGAAACATGTTGACGGATCCGTCGCAGAAATACCGGCCTTTCCAGCCGGTGGGATTGAAGGACAGGTCATGGCCTGACAGGGTGATTGCGTCCGCACCGATATGGATGAGTTCCGATTTGAGGGACGGCAATCAGGCGTTGATAGAGCCCATGGGCGTGGAAAAAAAGCTCAGAATGTTCGAAACCCTGATCAGGATAGGTTTCAAGGAAATCGAGGTGGCTTTCCCCTCGGCCTCCAAAACCGATTTCGATTTCGTGAGAAAGCTGATCGAGGAAGACAGAATTCCGGATGACGTCACCATCGAAGTGCTGACGCCTTCCAGGGAGGAATTGATCCGTCGCACCATGGAATCCCTGCGGGGAGCCCGGCGCGCGATCGTGCACCTGTACAATCCCACTTCTCCGGTATTCAGGAGAACCGTATTCAATCTGGACCGTACCGGGACGATCGGGCTTGCCGTGCGCGGGGCTGCGGTGATCAAGTCCATTGCGGAGGAGATGCCGCAGACGCAATGGACTTTCCAGTATTCCCCCGAGACTTTCAGCGCCACCGAGCTCGATTTCTCGAAGGCAATCTGCGATGCCGTAGCGGATGTCTGGCAGCCGACGAGGGAATCGAAAATGATCGTGAACCTGCCGGCAACCGTCGAGATGAGTACCCCCAATATCTATGCGGACCAGGTCGAATGGATGCATCGCAATCTGGACAGGCGGGATGCGATCGTTCTCTCCGTGCATCCGCACAACGACAGGGGATGCGCTGTCGCAGCCGCCGAGCTTGCGCTGATGGCGGGGGCCGAGAGGGTGGAGGGCTGCCTGTTCGGAAACGGCGAACGTACCGGAAACGTCGATCTCGTCACGCTTGCCCTCAATCTTTATACTCAGGGCATTTCTCCGGGGCTCGATTTCTCGGACATCGATCTCGTCAGGCAATGCGCCGAATACTGCAATCAGCTCCCCGTGCATCCGCGCCATCCCTATGCAGGGGATCTCGTGTTCACTGCGTTTTCCGGCTCCCATCAGGATGCCATCAGGAAGGGTTTCGCTGCGAAAAAGCCGGAAGAGCACTGGGAAATTCCCTATTTGCCGGTCGATCCTGCAGATCTCGGGAGAAATTACGGCGCCATCATCCGGGTCAACAGCCAGTCCGGCAAGGGCGGGATCGCTTATCTGCTCGAGCGGGAATACGGACTTGCGATGCCTAGAAGGCTGCAGATCGAGTTCTCCCAGGTGGTGCAAAAAGAAATGGACGAAAGGGGATGCGAGATGGATGCGCAGGCGCTTTACGCCATACTCGAGAAGGAATACCTCTCCGGCCCTCGTCATGTCGAGCACCATCTGATCGAAAACGAAGGGAGCGTTGAAATTCATGCCGAGATCGAGGCGGCTGGCAACTCCCGGCGGATAAAAGGTTTCGGCAACGGGCCGATCGACGCATTCGTCAGGGCGCTCGACGAAGACATCAGGGTGCTGGACTATCACGAGCATGCGATCGGGAGCGGGGCGAACGCCAGGGCTGTCGCCTACATCGAGATGCGCGTCGGGAATGGGGACACGCTTTACGGCATCGGGATCGATCCCAATATCGTCACTGCTTCCTTCAAGGCGATTCTGAGCGGACTGTACCGTTCTTCGAGGATTGCCATGATGACGGCGTCCTGAATCAGGGATCCGAATCGGGAAGAGGGGAGTCTCGCCAGGCGATACTCTCCCGTCAATCGTGATAAAATTGCGTTTTTTTGATCGGGAAAGCCATGTTCTCAGCAAACCAAACCATCGCAGGGTTCGACCCGGAATTGTGGGCGGCCATGGAGTCGGAATCGAGGCGCCAGGAAGACCATATCGAGCTCATCGCTTCCGAAAACTATACCAGCCCGCGCGTGCTGGAAGCGCAAGGGTCGGTGCTGACCAACAAATATGCCGAAGGCTATCCCGGCAAGCGCTATTACGGCGGCTGCGAATATGTGGATATCGTCGAGCAGCTCGCGATCGATCGCGCGAAATCCCTTTTCCATGCGGAATATGCCAATGTTCAGCCGCATTCCGGCTCCCAGGCGAATGCCGCCGTTTACATGGCGATGCTCAAGCCCGGCGACACGATCCTCGGCATGTCCCTCGCGCACGGCGGCCATCTCACCCACGGCGCATCGGTCAACTTCAGCGGAAAAATTTACCATGCCGTGACCTACGGGCTCAAGCCCGATACGGAGGAAATCGATTACGACGAAGTGGAACGGTTGGCCCATGAGCATAAACCGAGAATGATCGTCGCCGGAGCATCCGCCTATTCTCTCGTCATCGACTGGAAGCGTTTCCGTCACATCGCTGACAGCGTGGGCGCATGGCTTTTCGTGGACATGGCCCATTATGCGGGACTGATCGCTGCCGGGCTCTATCCCAGCCCGGTCGGCATCGCGGACTTCGTGACCACCACCACCCACAAGACCTTGCGCGGTCCAAGGGGAGGGCTGATCCTGGCGAAGGCGGAGCATGAGAAGGCGATCAATTCCAGCATTTTCCCCGGCATCCAGGGAGGCCCCCTGATGCATGTGATCGCGGGCAAGGCGGTCGCGCTGAAGGAGGCTGCGACGCGCGAGTTCAGGGAATACCAGGAGCTCGTGATCGACAATGCGCGCGTCATGGCCAAGGTGCTGCAGGAGCGGGGCCTCCGGATCGTGTCCGGGCGCACCGACAGCCATCTTTTCCTGGTCGACCTCCAGGCCAAGAACATCACTGGCAAGGACGCGGAGGCTGCGCTCGGGCGTGCGCATATCACGGTCAACAAGAATGCGATCCCGAACGATCCGCAGAAGCCTTTCGTGACGAGCGGAATCCGCATCGGATCTCCCGCCATCACTACGCGCGGTTTCAGGGAGATCGAGGCCGATCAGCTCGGCAATCTGATCGCTGACATTCTCGATGATCCGGGAGACGACGCCGTGATCAGGCGGGTTGCTTCCGCAGTCAAGTCTCTTTGCGAACGTTTTCCGGTTTACGGATAAGCCATGAAATGCCCGTTTTGCGGCGCCAATGATACGAGTGTGATGGATTCGCGCGTCGGCGAGGAAGGCAACAGCATTCGTCGCAGGCGCCGCTGCCAGGTTTGCCAGAAGCGTTTCACCACTTATGAGACCGCAGATCTGATGATGCCGCAGGTGGTCAAGCAAAACGGGAACCGTGCCGAATTCGACAGGGAAAGATTGCGCACCGGATTCGCCAGGGCGCTGCACAAGCGGCCCGTGCCGACCCCGCTCGTGGACGAGGCGATAGACCGCATCGTGCAGAAAGTGTTGAGCCTTGGAGAACGCGAGATTTCCTCGCGCCAGATCGGGGAGATGGTGATGGCGGAACTTTACAAGCTCGACAAGGTGGCTTATATCCGCTTCGCATCGGTTTACCGAAGCTTCGAGGATGTCGAGGACTTCAGGGAAGCGATCAGGGAAGTCGAGAAGCCGAAAACCCTTCGCAAGGACGGTTGATGTTCTCCAGCCAGGATCGCCTGTATATGGCGAGGGCGCTGCGTCTTGCAGAGAAGGGGCTGTACACTGCGACCCCCAATCCCAGAGTCGGCGCGGTCCTCGTGAAGGGCGGAGAAATAGTCGGGGAGGGCTGGCATGAAAGGGCGGGGATGCCGCATGCCGAGATCAATGCGCTGCTCGATGCAGGAGAATCGGCGAGAGGTTCGACCCTTTATGTGACGCTCGAACCCTGCAGCCATTTCGGCAGGACGCCGCCTTGCGCGGACGCGGTTGTCGATGCGGGTATTTCCCGGGTCGTGGTCGGAATGAAGGATCCCAATCCGCTCGTCTCGGGGCGCGGGATAGAGCGCCTCGAAAAGGCGGGTATCCTGGTCGAATGCGGCCTTCTGGAGGCCGAAGCCCTGGAGCTCAATCCCGGATTCGTTTCCAGAATGACACGCGGAAAACCCTGGGTCAGGCTCAAGATTGCTGCCAGCCTGGACGGAAAAACGGCGCTTCGGAACGGCATCAGCCAGTGGATCACGGGGGAAGCTGCAAGGCGCGACGGGCACAGGCTGCGGGCGCGTTCCTGTGCCTTGCTCACTGGAATCGGCACCGTCCTTGCGGACGACCCGGGATTGACCGCGAGGGATGTCGAAACTTCCAGGCAGCCGATGATCGTCGTTCTGGACAGCGAACTCAGGCTTCCATCGAGTGCGAAATTGCTGGGCGGCAAGGTGCTCGTTGCGACAGCCAGCCAGGACGCGCAAAAGATTGGGGGGCTGGAAGCATTGGGCGTCGAGATTGTTCATCTTCCCGATGGCAAGGGGCGAGTCGATATCGCGAGACTGATGGCCGAGTTGGGAAGACGGGGAATCAACGAACTGCTGGTGGAGGCGGGAGAAAGGATCAACGGCGCCATGCTGGAAGCCGGGTTTGTCGACGAGATCGTTTTTTATCTTGCGCCGCATTTCATCGGAAATCGCGCGAAGGGCATGTTCGACTTCCCCGAGCTCGAAAAAATGGAAGACAGATTCGAACTGAAAATCAGGGATGTCAGAATGGTGGGGAAGGATTTGCGGATCATCGGGAGGCCGGATGTTTAGCGGAATTGTCGCGTCGATCGGGAAAATCGTCAGGGCCGATCCGGTGGACAAGGGATTGCGCCTTGCGATCGATGCGGGAAGCCTCGATCTTTCGGATGTCCTGCTCGGGGACAGCATCGCAGTCAGCGGCGTCTGCCTCACGGTGGTGGCGATCGAGGGAAATGTTTTCCAGGTCGACGTTTCTCAGGAAACCCTGGACTGCACCTGCGGCCTGGAAGCGGGAAGTGAAGTCAATCTGGAGAAGGCGTTGCGGCTTTCCGACAGGCTGGGCGGACACCTCGTCAGCGGCCATGTGGACGGGGTTGGAGAGGTGGTTTCCTTCGATCTGGCAGGCGAGTGCATGCATCTTGCCATTCGTTCCCCGAAACCGGTTTCGAAATTCATCGCGACCAAGGGGTCGGTCACGGTGAATGGCGCGAGTCTCACCGTCAATGCTGTCGAAGGCGACATGTTCCACATCAACCTGATACCGCATACCCTGTCGATGACGAATCTCAAGCATCTTGCGCCGGGAAGTCTGGTGAACCTGGAAGCCGACATGCTGGCGAGATATGTCGAGCGCATCCTGCAGGCCCGGTGAAATTCCAGTTTGTCTCTTGACCGGGGCAAGAATCCACAGCAGAATAAAAAAATGAAAAGGTTATTTCTATTCTCGGCATTGTTGTGCTTCCTGGGCTTGTACAGCCTGGAGATTGCGCATCATCATGTCAAGGATGCCGACGAGATGGCCTGTGCGGTATGCCATGTTGCAGCGCATTCTGCGGCATACGCGTCTGTTCCACCCTTGAGCGCTCCGGTTTTTTTGCCGGTACTGCTTTTCCTGGTTTCCCTCGCCGGGGTATCTTCCCTGCCCGATCGCGCCGCGCTTTGTCCGCGTTCACGCTCCCCTCCCGTATTCTCCTGACTTGATCCATTTCCGATTCCCGAGAGGGAACGGTACGCCCGTTGCAAGACTTGATGCGGGCGGTGTTTGAATTTCCGGGAGAGGAAGTAATGAAAAGGGTTTTTTTGCTGGCTGGACTGATGGTGCCGATTGCCGCTCAGGCGATCGAAGTTCAGGGCAAGGTGAAGGATGCGCTGGGCAGGGCCGTTCCTGCTGCGAAGCTCGATTTGCAGAATGCGCAGGGCAAAACGATTTTCCATGCCCGAAGTGCGAAAGACGGGCATTTCGTTTTTCCCAACGTATCCCCCGGGATTTATGCGATTCTTGCGAAAAAACCGGGTTTCACCGTCGGGATGGCTATCGTCACGGTGAGTGCCGGAAAACCGGCAACGGCGTCGATCACATTGGCTACGCACCAGGCGCTGGAGATGAGTGTGGTTGCCGCGCGAATTCAACGCCCCCAAAATGTTGCCAAAGATGGCAGCAGCGTCTATCGCCTGGATCAGGCGGCAATCAAGGCGATGCCCCAGGGTGAGAATACCCCGCTCAACGAAGTGCTGTTGCGTGCACCGGGGGTGGTCCAGGATTCCTTCGGCCAGATTCATGTCAGGGGAGACCATGGTGACCTCCAGTACCGGATCAATGGCATCATGCTTCCCCAGGGTATCAGCGGTTTCGGGCAGAATCTGGATACACGCTTCGCCGAAAGACTTGATCTCCTGACCGGGGTTCTGCCTTCACAGTACGGCTACCGGACTGCAGGCGTGGTCGATATCCATACCAAGAGCGGCGCATTCCAGAAGGGGGGTACTCTGGATTTTTACGGCGGCAGCCACAACACCTTCGAACCCTCGATCCAGTATGGCGGATCGGAAGGAAAGTTCAATTATTACATGAGCGGCTCTTTCCTGCAGAACGACCTTGGCATCCAGTCGCCCACTCCGGGTGCGAATCCGCTTCACGACAGGACGACGCAGTCGAAAGGGTTCGGGTATTTTTCCTACCTGATGAATCCGACCACGAGCGTCAACCTGATTTTGGGCAGTTCTCAAAGCCAGTTCCAGATCCCCAATACGCCGGGTCTTCCCCAGAATTATGCCCTTGCCGGCATGCCGGATTATCCTTCAGCCAATCTCAACGAAAACCAGACAGAGATCAATCGCTACGGCATTCTTGCACTGAAGGGAACGGGAGGTTCCGGAACGGATTATCAGCTTTCTGTTTTCAGACGTTATTCGAGCGTGGCCTATTTGCCGGATCCCTACGGTGACCTGATCTACAATGGAGTTGCCTCCACCATTCTGAGGAGCAATCTCGCAAATGGCCTGCAGGGGGACGGGAGCTATCGCCTGAATGATACGCATACCTTGCACGCCGGAGTGTTCACCAGCGAGGAGTATGCGGTATCCAATAATACTTCCGCCGTTTTTCCGGCAGACGCTTTTGGCAACCAGACCAGTAGCACCCCTTTCAATATCGTCGACAATTACACGAAAACAGCCTGGCTATACGGTGTTTATCTGCAGGATGAATGGCATCCTGCGAAAAAGCTGACAGTCAATTACGGCGCCCGATTCGACGTGATGAATGCCTATGTGAATGCGAGTCAGCTGAGCCCGCGGCTTGGGCTCGTTTATCAGGCGACCAGGGACACCGCTTTTCACGCGGGCTATGCGCGCTATTTCACTCCTCCGGCGACAGAATTGATTGCTCCCACCAGCATCGCGAAATTTCAGGGTACGACCAATGCCTTGCCCACAGACGTGAATACGAATGTACTGCCCGAGCGCAGCCATTATTTCGATGCGGGCGTGACGCACCAGTTCACTTCTGAACTCAACATGGGCCTCGACAGTTATTTGCGGCTGGTCCAGGACCTTCTGGACGAAGGGCAGTTCGGGCAGTCGCTTATTTATTCGCCTTTCAATTATCAGCAAGGCAAGATTTACGGCCTGGAATTGACCGGAAACTACAAGAAGGACAATTTTTCTTCCTACCTGAATTTTGCCGTATCCAGGGCGCTGGGCAAGAACATCGTATCGGGGCAGTACAATTTTTCCGCCCAGGAACTCGCCTATATCTCCAACAACTGGGTGCATCTGGATCACGATCAGACCTTTACCGCGTCGACCGGCTGGTCTTATCTTTGGCATGGCACGAATTACAGTATGGATGCCTTGCTCGGCAGCGGATTGCGCAGGGGATTCGCCAACACTGCCAGCATGCCGGGATATGTTCAGGTGAACCTGGGCGTGACCAGACAACTCTATTTGCCTCAGCTGGGCAAGGTGGAGGGAAGGTTGAGCGTGATCAATTTGCTCAACCAGATTTACGAGATAAGGGATGGCTCGGGGATCGGAGTCGGCGCGCCGCAGTATGGCCCGACGAGAGCATTCTATGTGGGGTTGAGCAAGGGCTTTTGATTAATTTTTGGAGATCGAGCATGCAGGGATTGAATGAGGCTTGGGAAGCAATACATTTCGGGGGGATGATGGTCTATCCTCTCCTGGTTCTGGGGGTGATCGCGCTCTACATCATGATCGACAAGGCCTACGTGCACTTCAAATACGTGCGCATTCCGGGCTCCCTTCTCGCACTGGTCGAAACCTATGGTTTTTCCTGGGGCGAACTTGAGAATCAGGTCGAATCCCTCGAAAGGCGTCATTATTTCAGGCGCTTTTTCAGGCCCATTCTGGAAAATCGCGCAAAACCGGCATGGTGGGTCGAATCCCGTGCAGCCGACGAAGCGCAGCAGATCGAAAAATCGATGGGCAGGGGGCTGTGGGTGCTTGAAACCGTGGTGACTGCAGCCCCCCTGCTCGGCCTGCTCGGCACCATCACCGGCATGATGCATGCCTTCAAGCTGATCGGTGGGGCAGGACTGGTCGATCCGACCGGAGTTACCGCAGGGGTGGCCCAGGCGCTGATCGCCACCGCACTCGGCCTGTTCATCGCGCTCATCTGCCTGTTCGCCTTCAATTTCTTCTCGCGCCTGCAGTCCCAGACGCTGGATGAAATGGAAAGGCTGGGAACCAGATTGCTCGATCACATCAGGATGGACCAGGAAGGAGCGGGCAGTGAAGCTGCGTAAAACCCGCGCGGCACGGCGCGGGCGAATCGAGATCATCCCCATGATCGACGTGATGTTTTTCCTGCTGGTCACATTCATGCTGGCATCACTTTCGATGCAGAACCTGCATTCCCTCCCGGTGAATCTGCCCAAGGGATCGGCGGCTCCCATGCAGCCCAAGACCCCGGTGACGCTCACCGTAACGAAGGATGGGAAAATCTTTCTGGACAAGATACCTGTCACGCTGGATTCGATGCAGAAAGTGCTGGCGTCGATGCTGAAAAAACCGGATTCCAGCATCGTCATTTCCGCGGATACGGAAGCCCGGAACGGGTTGGTGGTTCAGTCCATGTTGCGGGCAAGGCAGGCGGGGGCAGAGCATTTCCTGATCGCAGTCAAGCATGGGCAGTGAATTCGAAAATCCCTGGCGGCGCCTGCCATGGACATTGGGCGTGGCCGTCCTTGCCTGGCTGGCCCTGTTCTGGCTGTTCGGGAAGTTCCTTTTACGCCCGGAAAAGCTGCATGCCGATCAGAAGCCGGTTGATGCGAAGCTGATCGAAATCCCCGCGCCTCCCAATTCTGCGAAACCCAGGTCAGAACCCCAACAGAAGCCCGACTTGCCCAAACCCAAGGCAGAGCCGAAGCTGGAAAAGTCCGACTTACCCAAGCCCAGGGCAAAGATGCAGGAGGCTCCGAAAAAAGTCGAGCAGCCCAAAACCCAGCCGCCCCCGAAAGCTGCAGAGCAGCCAGAAGCCGCGCCTCAGAAAGGCATGCCCGGGGGAGACGAAATGGGGGCGCGCGCCATCTACAGCCCGAAACCGGAGATTCCGGAGGAATACCGGCAGGATGCGCTGGATGCCCTGGTCGTTGCAAGGTTTCATGTCGCCGCCGACGGCACGATGAAAGTCGAATTGATCATTGCGACCCCCATTCCGGAATTGAACCAGGCTGTGCTGGATACCTTGAACACATGGAAATTCTTTCCGGCGGTGAAGGACGGAAAGCCGATTGACTCGGTTCAGGACGTGCGCTTTCGCCTTTTGGTGAAATGAAAAAAAAGGCCGGAAGAATCCGGCCGGAAGGAGGAGGCATTGGGTGTGGCTCGGAGAGCCGAGGAACTTTGGGAGTTCACGCCACCTATCAAAAACCATAGCGATGAAGTTGTCAACGCACTTTCCGACAAGTGGTATGATTGGGCCGACAAGTGGCACCTCTGGAGGAAATTTCATGGCTGAAAGCAGGGAGATCGCGACATTGGGAGGAGGATGCTTCTGGTGCCTGGAAGCGATTTTCTCGGAGCTGGAAGGTGTCATCGAAGCTGTTTCGGGTTACAGCGGTGGGCAAGTCGACAATCCCGGCTACGAGAAAGTCTGCAGCGGCAAAACCGGGCATGCCGAAGTCGTTCAGGTGACATTCGATCCAACTGCCATTTCCTATGCGGAAATCCTGGAAGTGTTTTTTGCCATCCACGACCCGAGCACATTGAACAGGCAGGGAAACGATGCCGGGACGCAATACCGGTCGGTCATTTTCGTCCATTCGGAGAAGCAGAAGGCAAGCGCCGAAGAAATGATCAGGAAAGTTTCCGGAAAATGGGGTGAGCCGATCGTGACGGAAGTGACTTTCTTCGAGAAATTCTTCCAGGCAGAGGATTACCACCAGGATTATTTCAGGAACAACAGCTTCCGTCCTTATTGCCAGTTCGTGGTCAGACCGAAGCTGCAGGATTTTCGCACAAGATTTTCGGGCCGCCTGAAAACCTGAATTCCAGGGCTTCCCTAGTGGCTTGGCGAGGGAACCCGACCTTCTTTTGCCCTCTGCTCGACGGCGAAAACGGCTGCCTCCACGCGGGATGCCAGCTTGAGTTTGAACAGGATATGGCGGACATGCTGCTTGACTGTGTCGTAGCTGATGTCGAGCGTCCTTGCAATGACCTTGTTGCTTTCTCCGCGCGCCAGATGCTGCAGGATTTCCCGCTCGCGCTCGGTCAGAAGTTCGAGAGAATTTTTGCGCACATGATGATCCTGTTGACCATGCTGCAGGAAATGCATCAGTTTCATGGTCATGGCCGGAGCAACGACGAGTTCGCCGCTGGCGATGCGTCGCACCGCACTGACGACATCTTCGGGGTCCATGTCTTTCAAGAGGTAGCCCTTCGCGCCCAGGCGCATTGCCTTGGCAAGATCGGATTCCGAATCGCTCATCGTCAGGATCGCCACAGGCGTATCGCAGCCCGATTTTCTGATCTGGTCGAGCAGGGTCAGGCCATCGACAGGCTCCATGCGCAGATCCATGATCAGAAGGTCTGGCCGCTGCGCCTCCAGAATGGGGATCACTTCGGTTGCATTGCCGGTACCGCCCACCACGGAGATACCGTAGCAGTGGTCGAAAAGTTCGGTGAGCCCGCGCCGGCACAGGCAATGATCGTCGACCAGAACGATGCGAATGGGTTCGTTCATTGCATGACCTCCTGGGTGATCGGGAAACTCAGCATTACCCTGGTGCCAAGCTCTTTCGCACTTTCCACCTCGATCTTGCCGCCCAGGCGCATGGCTCGTTCGCGCATGATGGTCAGGCCATAATGCCCTTCGCTCGGGACGATGTCGGGAATGCCGGAGCCATTGTCCTCGATGGTGAACAGGTAGCATCCGTCATGGCAAGTCACGGCAAGGCTCGCGCGAGTCGCCCTGGAATGCATGGCGACATTGGCCAGAACCTCCCGGACGATGTGGAATGCCTGGAGTTCATATTCGATGGGAAGCACAAAATCGGCAATACGGTTGGTGTAGTCGAGAGCGATGCCGGTGCGCTCCCTGAATTCGTCGACGAGTTCGCGCAGCGCGTGCTGCAGCCCCAGCGGGTCCATCGGGCTGCGGAAGTGGGTGATGAGTTCGCGCACGGCATGCTGACCCGAAGCCAGCGCTTCATTGACGTCGCTCACATATTTTCCGGTAAGACTCTCGTTTCCGGATTTTATTGCCTCACACAAAAGACTCATGCGCATTCTCGCGTAAATCAGGGTCTGGGCAAGGGAATCATGGATTTCGTTGGCCATCAGTCGCCGCTCCGTCATCAGGCCCATTCTTCTGATTTCGCGGGAGCGTATCGAGTTTTCCAGAGCGGTGCCGAGAAGCTCGCCGAAGGATCGCAGGTTCTTTTCGGTTTCCTCCGGAATTGCCTGAGTCGAGGCAAAAAACAGGTTGAAGATGCCTGTCGTTTTTCCCCTGACCTCAAGAGGAACGGCGATCATGCATTTACAGGTTTTTCCGAAAAAGCCACGGCCGTTGCGGAGCATGCATGCCTCAACCCCGGATGAGCAATTTCCCGAACCGCGGGCGGCCATGCCGCAAGCGCCGCAATTACGATTGACGGCATCTTCGCATTCGACGACGTCAGGCGGCAAGCCGAAAGAGCCAACCAGGCGCAGTTCCTTCCCATCAGGGGAATGAACGCGCACTGCGCCAGCTATTGCGCCTGTCATCTTTGCGATCGTCCCTAGAAACCCCTCGATCAGCGTCGAACATTCGTCGCTGACCGAGAGCGTGGATTCTGGAACGGATTCCTTCGCTGCTGCGCTCATCCCCGGATTATAAATCATTTGTCATGCCTTGCAACACTATAGTGATAAAGCCATTCCCTCATGGGGTTATGCATGCCCCCCCATTGCGGTTATAGACGTATACCCCCTGGGTTGCGCTTAATAAGGAAGTTCTCATGCCGAGTTGAGCACAATGGGATATATTAGCGTATTGACCAATTGCAGAAGCCTATGCCCTTATCGACCTTATTTCACGATCCGGCAGCAATCCGGGCGAAAAATGAAAGTCATATGACTGTTCCATGTTGCCGTAACGGCGCCGGAACGGGTGCTTCCATGATGCGCTGCTTGCCGCTGACCCTGTTTTTTTTCGCGCATCCAGTATTTGCCGCCGGCGCTGCAACTGGCGCCAGCGCCTGGTGGGTGTGGCCGCTTGCGCTCTTTGTCGTCTGCTTCTTCCTCGGGATCGTGGCGGTTCCGGCCGGAGTCGGAGGGGGGGTGCTTTTCGTGCCCATTGTCGGCAGTTTCTTTCCTTTTCACCTCGATTTCGTACGCGGCGCAGGACTGCTCGTTGCGCTTGCGAGTTCGCTTGCAGCGGGGCCCTCCCTGTTGAAGGTGGGGCTTGCCAATCTTCGCCTTGCGATGCCGCTTGCATTCGGCGCATCCATCAGTGCCATAGGGGGGGCCATGCTGGGCCTTGCCTTGCCTGCCGATGTGGTTCAGGTCGCCCTGGGGCTTACCATCCTGGGCATCGTCGTATTGATGGCTGTCGCAAGGAAGTCCGAGTATCCCCAGGTGCCTGCATCCGATCCGCTTTCCGGAATGCTCGGCATCCATGGCATGTTCCGCGATGCGATTTCCGGGAAAGACGTGAGCTGGCAGGTTCACCGCACGCCGCTCGGCATGGCGCTGTTCCTGGTGATCGGGTTTCTCGGCGGGCTTTTCGGCGTCGGTGCGGGATGGGCCAACGTGCCCGTTCTCAATCTCCTGATGGGGGTTCCGCTCAAGGTGGCTGCGGGCACTTCCAGCCTTATCCTGACCACGGCCAGTTCTTCTGCGACCTGGTATTACCTCGATAACGGCGCGATATTGCCCATCATCGCGGTGCCTTCGGTCGTCGGCATGATGATCGGGGCGAGGATAGGGGCGCATCTTTTGTCGGTGCTGAATGCCTCGGTGATACGCAGGATGGTGATCGCCATGCTGTTCGTCTCTGGCGTCGGCGCATTGCTGAAAGGACTCGGAATATGGGCCTGAATGATCCCGGGCAATATGAGGGGGAGCAGTTGCGCTACGCTGCCTGGCTGCACTGGAGCACCCTTTTGGGGTTTCTGACGCTCATAGGCACTTTCGTCGCCTATGCGCTCGGAATCCTGCCGGCCAGGATCCCGCTTGAGCACCTGCCGCAGGTCTGGAACCTGCCGGCAGACGAATATCTGAAAGTTACCGGTATGCCGAAGGGATGGGCCTGGATCGGGATGCTGGGCAGCGGCGATCTTGCGAGCTTTCTCGGCATCGCGATCCTTTCCGGCTGCTCCATATTCTGCATCCTTGCGGTCATACCGGTCTATGCGAAGCGGCGCGACTGGATCTACCTTATACTGTGTGTGCTGGAAATCGCCATCCTGGTGTCGGTCGCATCTGGCCTGATCTCGGGGAAACATTGACATGGATCATCCTTTCAAAAATATTTTGCTTGCCACGGAACGCACCGAATTCGATTCGGGTGCGGAGCGTGTCGCGCTCGAAATGGCGAGGCGATGCAATCTTCCACTCTCCGTTGTCGTGCCCGTTTTGAGCAATCCCGAGTTCGAAATGGCAGCCCACAGGCTTGCCGACCGAACCGAGCAGGATATCGCCGCCAAGGTCGATGATCTGCGGATGAATGCAAAAAAAATGGGAGTTTCGGTCGATATCCGGGCAAGAAGAGGGGATGCGCCTGCGGATGAAATCGTTCAGGAGGCATTGAATTGCAAATCCGATCTTATCGTCATCAGGCGCCGCGGCCGGCGCGGCTTTCTGGCCAAGCTTCTGATCGGGGAAATGGTGAGCAGGATCATCGGTTCCGCCCCCTGTTCCGTGTTGATGGTGCCGCGCGCCTGCAGCATGTGGTCGCGCGGGATACTGGCTGCCGTGGACGGATCGGAACGTTCTGCAAGGGTTGCCAGCGTGGCAGCCTCGATTGCCATGGAATGCGGTTTGCCGCTTCATGTCCTGAGCGTCGCTTCGAGCGAGGCATCGAGGAAGGGAGCGGAATACAACGTCTCGATCAATGCCGATTTGGCGCGAGGGCTGGGTGCCGAGGTTCACGAAATGGTGCGCGTTGGCAGGCCCTGCGACGAAATTCTTGCGGCGCCTGCAGATATCGACCTGATCGTGGTGGGCATGGGGGATGTCCGCTCAGGCGGGACGACGCAGAAAGTGGTGGGGCAAGCGGAAAAACCGGTTCTGGCCGTGCATGTATAAGCCTACCCCCCATGCGGGTTATATGGGTATTACCCATTTCGGCTATAGACGCAAGAATGGCAAATTCCGCCTAATAGCATTATATTTCGAGTATGTTTCACGCCGATGAAACATGGATTTGTAATTTTACGGAGACAGCTATGGATTTTCAGAAAGAACTCGACGCACGCGGCCTCAATTGCCCCCTCCCCATCCTGAAGACCAAGAAATCCCTTGCTGACATGGATTCCGGACAGGTGCTCAAGGTTGTTTCGACCGACTGCGGTTCCGTCAAGGACATGCAGGCTTTTGCCAAGCAGACCGGAAACGAGTTGCTTTCCCAGAGCGAGGAAGGCGGGGAATACGTCTTCTTCATGAGGAAGAAGTAATGTTGGCCAGGTTCGATAAAGGGGAAATTTTATGACAAAGAAAATGGCGATCATCGCGACCAAGGGCACCCTTGACATGGCCTATCCGCCATTCATTCTGGCTTCCACCGCTGCCGCCCTGGGTTACGACGTACAGGTATTCTTCACTTTCTACGGGCTGCAGCTTCTGAAGAAGGATCTTTCCGATGTCAAGATCAGTCCGCTCGCGAATCCTGCGATGCCGATGCCGGTTCCGATGCCGGTTTTCGTGCAAATGCTGCCTGGAATGGAATCCATGGCGACGATGATGATGAAGAACAAGCTTAAAAAGAAAGGGGTCGCTTCTCTTGAGGAACTGCGCAGCCTCTGCCAGGAGGCGGACGTCAAGTTCATCGCCTGCCAGATGACGGTCGATCTATTCGAATTCGAGAAGAGCGATTTCATCGATGGGATCGAATATGGCGGTGCGGCAACCTTCATGGAGTTCGCGGGGGAAACCGATATCTGTCTGTTCGTTTGAGCGGTAATTCTTATTACTACATAGAGAGAGGGGCACCATGGAAAAGAGGAAATTGCTGGTTTCGATGATGATTGCTGGCGGGCTGATCACCCCGGCAGCTTATGCGACCAACGGCTATTTCTCGAACGGCTACGGCATCAAGTCCGAAGGGATGGGCGGAGTGGGCATCGCGTTTCCCCAGGATTCTCTGGCTGCCGCGACCAATCCCGCAGGGATGGTGATGGTCGGTGACAGGATCGATTTCGGCCTTGAGTTGTTCCATCCTGACAGGAGTTCGCAGATAACCGGAGCCGGATCTCCTGGAGCCAACGGCTCTTACGATGGCAACAATATCAGTAAGTTCCTGATCCCGAATTTCGGCTACAACAAGATGATGGCGCCGGATTATTCGCTCGGTGTATCCATCTACGGCAACGGTGGCATGAACACCGGCTACATGAACGATCCCTTTGCCGCTTACGGCGGGCAGGGTGAGGGTGGGGTGAACCTTAAACAGCTTTTCATTGCGCCAACCTGGTCGAAGAAGGTGGATGAGCACAATTCGGTTGGCATTTCCCTGAATCTTGCCTACCAGACCTTTTCCGCGCAGGGCATTCAGGGATTTTCTTATGCAACAGCGCCGGGAGTTGGGACAAATTCAACCTCAAATAATGGTACCGACACGTCTACGGGATATGGACTCCATTTCGGCTGGATAGGGCAGGTTACTCCCGATGTGACATTGGGCGCAACCTACCAGACCAAGACCAGAATGACAAAATTCAGCAAATACAGCGGCTTGTTCGCCAATCTGGGCAGTTTCGACATTCCCGCCACCTATGGCGTGGGTATCGCGGTGAAGGCTGTCCCGACAACCACAGTCGCCTTCGACATCCAGCGAATCATGTACGGCGATGTGACGTCGATCAATAACCCGCTCGGCGGCGTTCCCTTCAATCTAGGGGCGCAGAACGGTGCGGGATTCGGCTGGCAGAACATGACGGTGTACAAGATCGGCGTCAGCCACGACTGGAGTTCCACGCTGACCTTGCGGGCCGGATGGGCCCACAACAAGGAGCCCTATGCGACATCGGAAACCTTCTTCAACATCCTGGCGCCCGGCGTGGTCACCGACAATGTGACGCTGGGTGCGACCTGGAAGCTTGCCGACAAATCCGAGATATCAGTGTTCTACATGCATGCCTTCAGCAATACCGTATCCGGCGTTAATGACATTCCCCCGTCATATGGTGGAGGAAATGTCAGCAATACCCTTTCCGAAGATTCTCTGGGCATTTCCTACGGCTGGTAAGGCTTGAAATCAATCAACCCGTCTCCTTGCAAAAGGGGGCGGGTTTTTCATTTGATGCGGTCGTAATAGCGGGCGCGGTAGAGCAGGCGCGAGTTTCCCGAGAATCCCGACCGGTCGTGCAGCACGTTGTTGCAGACGATCCCCATGCCGGGCTCGAGTTTTGCCTGGAAAACATGCCGGGAAGGGGCGGACAGCAGTGCCTCGATGGCGGCAACAGCCTCCAGCGTGACGGCGTCCTGCTTCCATCGGATCGACCGGGTTCTCGCAGTGTAGCGCATGTGCAGGTGCCCGTCGGGATCGAAGGAGAAAACCGGGCCGGTTTCTTCGGCCCGCGCGACACCGTCTTCTCCCATTCTTTCGGGAATCGTCATCGCGTCGGGCTCCGAGAGCGCCCGGATGTATTGCGGGTTTCCATCCCTGAGCAGGCAATACAGGATCTCGTGATCCATCAGCCGGTTCTCCCCGCCGATTTCGGCATCCTGTACGCAATGCAGCAGCATCGCACGGATTTTCCGATCAATCGGATTGTAATAGCCGTCGGTATGCCATTTGATCGGCTTGTCGGTGTAGGGAATGTAGCCCTGGCCGCTTTCCGAGACGGCGATTCTGGAAACGCCGTCTTCCCCGGCCAGCCAGTTGGCATCGAGATTTTCGAGTCCGAACTGCCTGCCGAAGCACCTCATGTCGATATCGGGTACGGGGCTCGCGTAGATCGCCATGTTGGCTCTGAGTATCCTTGCCCGTATCGCATCGAACTCGGATTGCGTCAGCGCCTCGGGATTTTTTACTTCGACGATCAGTTCGTTCACGGACGCGGGGCTTTCCCTGAATTTCGCTTCCCGCCATGAAAGGTAGGTATTCCGGTCCATTTCAGTCCGGGCCGATTCCGGACCCCAGCCTTTGCTCGGCGGATTCTTCTTCGAGCAGCCCTTTCATGGCCCTTTGCACCGTCGAGACGGCTTCGGGAGCTTCGATGGCCATGATCCGGTCGACGACCCAGCTCTTGTCCCTTTCCTCGCAGAATTCCAGTATGGAATGTCCGAGATAGCGGATGAAGGCGAAATCGGGGCCGTCCTCACCAAAGCCGCATTCCGAATAGACGTTCGAGCGTTCGTTGTAACGATCTATGAATTCGCTTTTGCATGCCCCCAAAGACAGTCCCAGCAGGGCGCTCCTGTTCTCTGCAAAATTTTCGGCGACCCTGAGCGCAAGTTCGGTGGTGAAGGCCACCCTGGAATCATGATCCATTTTTTCAAAGGCGATCCTGTCCGCGATCTGCACCAGGAAAATCAGGAATTCCCGGAGATAATCGAAGTACTGCGGGCCGGCTTCGATGTCGAAATCGGCGCTCCTCATGTTCTTGAGCGCGTTCTGGGCGATTTTCCACAGGATGAAGGCTGCAGCGCCTGCGATTTCCTGCGGGGACTTTTCCCGATTGCTTTTGAACCAGCGGCTCTTGACCCGCATCATCCCTTCCGGATGTAGAAATCGTATTCGCCGGGAGCGATTTCCGCTGCTTCGAGGATGCTCATGCCGGTCGTTTTTGCCCAGCCCTCGATGTCGGAGCGGATTCCTGGACAGTTGCTGGTGAGCTTCAGGATTTCGCCGGACTGCATGCCGTTGAGAAGTTTTTTGGCTTCGACGATGGGTCCCGGGCAGAGCACGCCGCGAATGTCGAGCAGCACGTTGGCATGGTATTCGTGGCCCCTGCCTTTCTTGATGTAATAGCCCGTTCCCCCGTCCGGCAGCTTTTCGGTATGCACAACCTGGTTGTCGGTCTGCCTCGTCCAGGCGAAAAGGTCATCCTGAGTGCCGGGGCAGTCGGATATCAGAAGCAGGATTTGCCCTGCCCCGAGTTCGTCCACCATCCTTTTGGCCCCCAGAAGGGGGCCGGGACAGGTCGTTCCCTTCACATTCAGTACGACATTGGCATTGAATTTTTCCATTTTGATTTCCTTCAGTATCCGCCTTTTCCATAAGGCTGGGGCAGACCGGCCACTTTCGCGCCCTGCTTTGCAGGTCCCATTGGGAAGAGGTCATAGAGCGCCTTGCTGTCCGCCTCGGGCCAGAATTCCTGAACCTCCTTCAGCATGTTCCTGAAATTGGGCGTGTGGCCGTGCTCGCGGTATTGGTCGCGCATATAATCGACGACCTTCCAGTGATCCGGCGTGAGTGCAATGCCTTCTGCCGCAGCGATGACTTCGACCGCCTCGCTGGTGTAGTCTGCCTCGAGCAAATAGCCATCGTCATCGGTTGCGACGTCAACCCCATTGATATGATATGCCATTTTTATTGTCTCCAAACGAAATGAAAAATCTTCCGGTCAGTCAAGGCCGGCTATCGTCTTGTGGGGGACGAATATGCCGCAGCCGAAGCGACGGTAATTCCCCAGTCCCACCTGCTGTAGCCGGATCGAGGCGGGCGGCTTGAGATCATGCACCGCCAGGCTGTAACCCGAGATGATTGTTTCCCCGCTCTTCAGGGTTTGCCTCCTGCCGCAGATCCATTTGCAGGATATCTCAAGCTTCTCCAGTATTCCCTCGACTTCTTCGAGGAAATCCGTCTCGATTTTTTCGCTTGCCACGAATTGCGACCGCAGCGTGGGATAAGCTTCGAGTTTCCTGAGGGTTCCGGTCCCGACATGCAGCGGATTGCCTTCGATATTGAGGGTCTTTCCCGTTAATTCCAGCGCATTCTGAACGAAGCTTGCGGGAATGCGCAGTGCGAGCTTGGTGCGCCTGGGCAGCAGCATGCCTTCACTGCTTGCCGCACCCTTCAGCGGCAGTATTCCTGCAAGCTCGAAATCTTCCAGTTCCGGCAGGATCCTCGTGACCTCGCTCCACAGGGGAAAGGCATAGGCTTCCGGTACGAATCTTCCTTCGAGATCGAAGCGGATGTCGGTCATTTCATTTGCCATCGACGGAATCCGCCCAGGTCTGCATTGCATTGGCCCATTGTTTCGCGGTCACGGGGTCGATGTCGAATATGGTGAAGCGCTTGCCCTCCCGGATGCGCAACCGCAGCAAGCTCATGCCGCCTTCGGCATAATCGATCTGCTGCAGTTCGATTTCCTGGCTGCCCAGCGGTATCCTGAACTTTTCCAGTTCGCTGATTTTCATCATCGTTTCCTAGAGTGAAGGTGATAAAAACATGGAAATCTGCTATATCAATATTAAGCCATATTGGGCGTGACGCAAGGCTCAAGCGTCTATAGCCAATAGGGGGGGTGGCGGCATAACCCTGAAGGGTAGTTTACACAGCACTATCAGGCTTGTCTAATATAGTACAGGTGGCGGAGCGTCTAGAATACAGGCGGCCAAGATCGCCAGGGGTTCGAAAGGACCTTTCCATAACTTCATGTGTAGGAGGATTCATGGCTAAGAAATTGCATGACACGCCGAATCTCGATGAACTCGAGAAAGGCCCGTGGCCCAGCTTCGTTACGGGTCTGAAACGCCTGGCTCAGGATAATGACATGGCGGTCGATTTGCTCGGCCAGCTCGAAACTTCATACCAGACCAAGAAGGGCTACTGGAAGGGCGGAACGGTCGGGGTTTTTGGCTACGGCGGCGGGATCATCCCGCGCTTTACAGAACTCAAGGATGAGAAAGGCGAGCCGATTTACAAGGATGCTGCCGAATTCCATACCCTGCGCGTGCAGCCTCCTCCCGGAATGCACTACAACACGGATGTGCTGCGCAAGATGGCGGACATCTGGGAGCGCCATGGCTCGGGGTTGATCGCCTTCCACGGCCAGTCCGGCGACATCATGTTCCAGGGTGCGACGACCGATAATGTCCAGGGTGCATTCGACGAGATCAACGAGCTCGGCTTCGACCTGGGCGGTGCGGGTCCTGCCGTGCGCACCTCCATGTCCTGCGTGGGTGCTGCCCGCTGCGAGCAATCCTGCTACGACGAAGCCAAGGCGCATCGCATGGTGCTCAATACCTTCGTCGACGATATTCATCGCCCTTCGCTGCCCTACAAGTTCAAATTCAAGTTTTCCGGTTGCCCCAACGACTGCATGAATTCGATCCAGCGTGCCGACATGGCGGTCATCGGCACTTGGCGCGACAACATCAGGACGGATGAGGCGCTGGCGAAAAAGTGGTTTGCCAGGCACGGCATGAACGAGCTCGTCAACGACGTCGTGGCGCGCTGCCCGACCAAGGCTTTCCAGTTGAAAGAAATCAAGGATGTGAAGAAGGGAGAGCATATCTCCAGCGTCGCAGTCAGCGACACCCATGCCGTGGAAATCGACAATCACGACTGCGTGCGCTGCATGCACTGCATCAACGTCATGACGGGCGCGCTCTCCCCCGGCAAGGACAAGGGTGCGACGGTTCTCGTCGGTGGCAAGCGTACGCTGAAGATCGGCGATCTGATGGGCACTGTTGTGGTTCCCTTCATGAAGCTCGAAACGGACGAGGACATGGAGCAGCTCGTCGATCTCGGTCAGCGCATCATCGATTTCTTTGCCGAGAACGCGCTGGAGCACGAGCGTACCGGGGAAATGATCGAGCGCATCGGTCTGGTCAATTTCCTGGATGCGATGGGTATCGATGTCGACCCGAACATGGTTGCGAGCCCCAGAATGAATCCCTATGTCAGGACCGACGGGTGGGACGAGGAAGTCGCGAAAATCAAAGCCAAGCAACAGGCTGCCTGAGGAGAATAGACTATGGCCCAAACGCAACTGCGCCGCCCGGTAGAGAGCGGTGTTCCCGACAACAAGCAGTTCATGCATCCGGTGCTGCTGAAGAATTACGGCAACTGGAAATACCATGACCGTCCCCGACCCGGTGTGCTGCACCATGTCGCGCACGGCGGAGACGAAGTCTGGTCGGTACGTGCAGGCACGCAGCGCCAGATGGATATTCATACCATCAGGAAGCTGTGCGACATCGCCGACAGGTTCGCTGAAGGTCATGTCCGCTTCACCATACGCTCCAACATCGAGTTCATGGTGTCCGATGAAACCAAGGTGGCCCCGCTGATCGCCGAACTGGAAGCGAACGGTTTTCCTGTCGGCGGAACGGGTAATTCCGTTTCGATGATCGCCCATACCCAGGGCTGGCTGCATTGCGATATTCCGGGAACGGATGCATCCGGCGTGGTCAAGTCGCTGATGGACGAGCTGATAGACGAGTTCAGGCAGGAGGATATGCCCAATCGCGTCCATCTATCCACATCCTGCTGCGAGATCAACTGCGGCGGGCAGGCGGACATCGCCATTATCGTGCAGCATACCAAGCCTCCCAAGATCAACCATGATCTGGTTGCCAACGTTTGCGAGCGCCCTGCAGTCGTGGCGCGCTGTCCCGTGGCTGCGATCAGGCCGGCTCTTGTCAACGGCAAGCCGTCGCTTGAAGTCGACGAGACGAAATGCGTGTGCTGCGGCGCATGCTATCCGCCCTGTCCGCCCATGCAGATCAACGATCCCGAGTATTCCAAGATCGCGATCTGGGTGGGAGGCAAGAACTCCAATGCGCGGGCGAAGCCGACCTTCATGAAAATGGTGGCCTCGGGTCTTCCCAACAATCCGCCGCGCTGGACCGAGGTCGGGGAAGTCGTGAAGAAGATACTCTATACCTACAAGGCGGATGCAAGGCCATGGGAGAGGCTTTCGGACTGGGTCGAGCGTATCGGCTGGCCGCGTTTTTTCGAGAAGACCGAGCTGCCTTTCACCAAGTATCTGGTCGACGACTGGCGCGGTTCCCGTGCGAACCTCAATGCTTCGACCCATATCCGCTTCTGAAGAGGGAATATGAAATTCGGCATCGTAGTGAACGAAGGGCCCTATCAGCACCAGGCGAGCGATTCCGCTTACCTGTTCTGCAAGGCGGCAATCGAAAAGGGGCATGAAGTCTGGCGCGTGTTTTTCTACCATGACGGCGTGAACAATGCCACCAAGCTGACCGAGCCGCCCCAGGATGACCGGAATATCGTGAATCGCTGGAGCAGGCTTGCGGAAGAGCACGGCGTGGATCTCGTCGTCTGCGTGGCTGCTGCCTTGAGGCGCGGCATACGCGATGAAAACCTTGCCAGCGGTTTCAGGATTTCCGGACTCGGGCAGCTGGTCGAGGCCGGAATCCAGGCGGACCGCCTGGTCACTTTCGGCGATTGAGGACAAAATGAGCGAAGAAAGCATCAAGAAATTCATGTTCGTCAACCGCAAGGCGCCCTATGGCACCATCTATGCGCTCGAAGCGCTTGAAGTGGTGCTCATCACGGCGGCATTCGATCAGGAGGTTTCCCTTGCGTTCCTTGACGACGGCATTTATCAGTTGAAAAAGGGACAGCAGACCAAGGGCATAGAGACCAAGAATTTTTCCCCGACCTATCGCGCCCTCGAAGGCTACGACATCGAGAAGCTTTATGTCGAGAAGGAATCCCTGGAAGCCCGCGGACTCTCCGAGGAAGATCTGCTGGTCGACGTGACCGTTCTTTCCAGGGCGGAAATGGGCAATCTCATGGAAGAGCAGGATGTCCTGCTGAGTTTCTAGGAAGGGAACTATGCTGCATATCATCAACAAATCCCCGCTTTCGGGAAACTCCCTGGGTTCCTGCCTTAATGTCGCAACAGGGGGTGAGATCCTGCTGATCGAAGATGCGGTCTACGCCGCAACTTCCGGAAATGCATTCGAGAAAAAGATTCGGGAAGCCATGGGGCGCTTCAAGATTTATGCGCTTCTGCCCGATATCGAGGCGCGCGGCCTTGCCGATCGCGTCATTGAAGGCGTGTCGGCAGTCGGCTATGACGGATTCGTCGACCTCGTCGTCGCCAACAGAAATTGCCAATCCTGGCTTTGAACCACCATTTACAGAGGAGATAGAAATGCCCCAAATCGAAGTCAACGGCAAAACCTACGAAACCGACGAAGAAGGCTATCTCGTCAATCTCGCCGACTGGAACATGGATGTCGCCAATTACATCGCGAAAACCGAGAATCTGAACATGACCGAGCAGCACTGGGAAGTCATCGATTTTCTGCGCAAATATTACGACGAGTTCCAGATCGCGCCTGCAGTTCGCGTTCTGACGAAGGCGATCGGCAAGAAGCTCGGACCCGAGAAAGGCAACAGCCAGTACCTTTACGAGCTGTTCCCCTACGGCCCCGGAAAACAGGCATGCAAGGTGGCGGGCCTGCCCAAGCCGACAGGTTGCATCTGAGACGGTGAGCATGCTTTTCGCAGCGCTGTTCTACGTCGCGGGGATCACCCTGGCAGGCGGCCTTGTCTACAGGATAAGCGACTACCTGCGTACGCCTGCGCCGCTCAAGATTCCGACGACCCCTGCGCCGACGACAAGCGGCGGGGTGGTGCTCCGCATGACCAGGGAGGTTCTGCTTTTCGAGAGCCTCTTCAAGGGCAGCCTGTGGACCTGGGCCTTCGCCGTGCTTTTCCACGGCGGACTCGCGCTCGTGCTGATGCGTCATCTGCGTTATTTCACCCAGCCGGTCTGGTCCTGGGTGGATCTGGCCCAGCCTTTCGGGATTTATGCCGGGTTCGTGATGGCGATCGGTCTTGTCGGGCTATGGGGAAGGCGCTTTCTGGTCGACAGGATACGCTATATTTCCACGCCTTCGGATCATCTTATGCTGGCGCTTCTGCTCATGATTGCATTATCCGGGCTTTCCATGAAGTTCCTGGATCATACCGACATCATCGGGGTCAAGGCATTCTTTCTCGGCCTTGAACATTTCGATCCGCAGCCGCTGCCGGCAAGCCCGCTGCTGTATCTTCATCTGTCGCTGGTCGCCACCCTGATGATCATCTTCCCCTTCAGCAAGCTGCTGCATGCACCGGGCGTGTTTTTCTCGCCGTCCCGCAATCAGCCTGACAATCCCAGGGAGCATCGCCATCTCTCGTCCTGGGCTGCAAAACTGGAGTCGGAAAGCTAATGGCTACTGAAATTACGGCACCCCCTTATCGGGTCATCCCGATCATTCCGGCCATCAAGCCGGGGGCCATGGAAGGATTGAAACCTTTCGTCGCGAATGACAAGATCCAGGAAGCGCTTGGCTTTCCGGGAGGACTCGTCGAAGACTGGAAAGACCGCGCGATCGCCAAGATGGGCGACCTGCTCAAGAAATACCGTTCCCTCAAGGTTTATCTCGATGCCTGCGTCCATTGCGGGGCCTGCTCCGACAAATGCCATTATTTCATCGGCACGCAGGACCCCAAGAACATGCCTGTCGCGAGACAGGATCTGATGCGCAGCGTCTACAGGCGCTATTTCACCCTTCCGGGAAAGCTTTTTCCCAAGCTGGTCGGCGCCAGGGAATTGACGAAGGAAGTGCTGGACGAGTGGTATTCCTATTACCACCAGTGCTCTGAATGCCGCCGCTGCTCGGTGTTCTGCCCTTACGGCATAGACACTGCCGAGATTACCATGGCAGCGAGGGAAATCCTCGATTCGGTGGGCTACGGCCAGAAATATTCGAACGAGATCATCGGCAAGGTCAACACCATAGGCAACAACCTCGGCCTTCCGGGTCCTGCCCTCGAAGATACTTTGGCGGGGCTCGAAGAAGACGTCAAGGAAGATACCGGAATAGACGTGCGCTTCCCGCTCGACGTCAAGGGCGCAGAAGTGCTGCTCATCACGCCTTCAGCCGACTTTTTCGCAGAACCCCACATCGACAGCCTGATAGGCTATGCCAAGGTTTTCCATGCTGCGGGTATTTCCTGGACGCTTTCCTCGATGTCTTCGGAGGCGGGCAATTTCGGTCTTTTCATAGGCAACTACGAGCAGATGAGGAAGATCGCATTGCGCATCCGCCAGGCGGCCCTGGAACTCGGCGTCAAGCGTATCGTGGTCGGAGAATGCGGTCATGCCTGGCGCGTTGCGTACAGCTTCTGGAACACCCTCACCGGGATAGGGGATGGGGCGGAAGACAGGTTCGCGCTGCAACTGCAGAAGCAGCTGGACCAGCGGTACAGGCAGCCCGCCCATATCTGCGAGTTGACCTGGGATCTCATCGAGAAGCAGGCGATCACGCTGGACCCCGAAGCCAACGACAACCTTATTGTCACCTTCCACGATTCGTGCAACGTGGCGAGGGGCTCGCGCATGGGCGAGATGGCCGGCGGCCAGTTCGAAATTCCGCGCAGCATCATCAGGGCGGCAGCCAATCATTTCGTGGACATGTCCGATGCCACCACCCGCGAGAAGACATTCTGCTGCGGCGGGGGAGGCGGTCTTCTGACTGACGATCTGATGGATCTCAGGGTGAAAGGCGCGCTGCCGCGCATGGAAGCTCTGAAGGAAGTGGCGGACAGAGATGGCGTCAATTTCATGGCGACGATCTGTGCCATCTGCAAGACCCAGTTCAGCAAGGTGCTGCCCTATTACGGGTTCAACATGCGCATGGTGGGCGGCGTGCACCAGCTCGTGAGCAACGCGATCAGGCTCGGCGACAAAGAATAGAACTCTTACCTAAAATATATCGGAGGCAGGAAATGTCAGAAACCATGGAAGATGCGAAGCTCACTTTCCGACGCTACAAGGACGGTGACCACAAGGTTCACTCCTGGCGTGACCAGATATTCCAGGCGAGCTATTCGTACAAGTGTCCGACCTATATCCAGTCGACCCCGCCCTGCCAGGGAAGCTGCCCCGCCGGTGAAGACATCCGGAGCTATCTGCAGATCGTGCGCGGCACGGAAAAGCCGTCGGCAGGCATGCAGTGGCAGGAATACGCATGGAGAAGGCTGACCGAGGCCAATCCCTTTCCTTCGGTGATGGGCAGGGTCTGCCCTGCGCCTTGCGAGACGGGCTGCAACAGGAACGAGGTCGAGGACCATGTCGGCATCAATTCGGTCGAGCATTTCCTCGGCGAATATGCGATTGCCAACAATCTCAAATACGTGAAGCCCGGGATTTCGACGGGCAAGAAAGTGGCGATCATCGGCGGCGGACCGGGAGGGCTTTCCTGCGCCTACCAACTCGCCTTGAAGGGGCATGAGGTTACCATATTCGACGACCACGAGCTTCTGGGCGGCATGATGCGTTACGGTATTCCGGGCTTTCGCACGCCGCGCGAAGTGCTCGATGCCGAAATCCAGCGCATTCTTGATCTCGGCGTCAAGACGCGCATGAACTGCAAGATCGGCAAGGATGTCACGCTGGATCAGATCCGCAGCGAATTCGACGCGATCTTCCTCGGCATGGGGGCGCAGGCGGGCAGAGCGCTCCCCACCCCGGATTCGGATGCGCCGAATGTCGTCACAGCAACAGCATTCCTCTCCGCCTTCAACGACGGCAGATTGCGTTACGTCGGAAAGCGCGTGGTGGTCGTGGGAGGCGGGGACACCTCCATCGACGTCGCGACCGTGGCAAGGCGTCTGGGGCATATCGAGAATGCCAAGCCCTCAGATCTGGAAAGGGCGATCGCAGGGCAGATGGCGCACGATGTCGCGGGGATTTCCGCCAAGCAGGGCGCGGAAGTCACGCTCACCTCGATCTTCCCCATCGACAAGATGCAGGCCAACAAGCACGAAATCGAGCAGGCGCTTGCCGAAGGAATCGCGATCCTGGGCGGTCTCGTTCCGGTCGGCGTGGTCAAGGATGCAAGCGGCCGGGCCACTGCGTTGCGCGTCGCCGAATGCGAAGCCAAAATGGTGGGCGGCAAGCTGGAGATCAATAAGCGCGAAGGCTCCGAGCGCGACATCGAAGCGGACCTCATCGTATCGGCGATCGGCCAGGCGGTCGATTTTGCAGGTCTGGAAGAATTCGACAACGGCAGGGGGGCGATCACCACCGACCGCAACTACCAGGTTCAGGGGAAAGCCGGCGTATTCGCAGGAGGTGACGTGATCCGTCCCCATCTTCTGACCACGGCCATCGGTCACGGCTCGATCGCCGCAGAAGGCATAGACCGGTTCCTGAACGGGGAAGAGCTCGAAAAGCGTCCGAAGATCGACGTGCATACCTTCGACCTGATGCGCAAGATGGTCGAGAAGGGGCTGAATGTGGAAGAAGTGCACGAGCCGATAAGAGGCACGGATTCGATGCCTGTCGCAGTGCACAATTACGACAACCGCTCGGGACGCTACGTCATTCCGCACGATGACATGTTCCTCGGGCATTTCACATTCACGCCGCGCTACAAGCGGAAGATCATCACATTGGACCGCGAGTCCGCGCTCGGCAACTTCGAGGAGCGCATCGAAGCGCTTGCGGAAGATCAGGCGGTCAATGAAGCCAAGCGCTGCATGAGCTGCGGACTTTGCTTCGAATGCGACAACTGCGTCGTCTACTGCCCGCAGACCGCTGTATTCAAGGTGAAGAAGAACCAGTCCACGACGGGGCGTTATGTCGATACCGACTACAACAAGTGCATCGGCTGCCATATCTGCTCTGACGTGTGCCCGACCGGCTACATCCAGATGGGATTGGGCGAGTAGCATGAAACGGATTCAGGCG
>JAJZRP010000017.1:37731-39078 GCA_021802655.1 Pseudomonadota bacterium | reverse complement strand
GGAAATTAGGGTCAGACCCCATTTCCCATGCCATTTCCCGATGATGTCAAGTCGCAGAAGAACGTCTTGGGGCGCGTACCTCAACTCAGCCATAAAGAGGCTCAGGCTTTCCTAAGGCGAACAGGTACTTGAGGAACTCGCGGCCAGCAATCGTGATAAAAATTTTAGAATTTTCTTGTCCAACAAGGTTGAATTCCCGCAAGAAACCAAGCCATCTATCAAAATCGTAGTCTTTATAAAACTCGGGATATTGGTATTTCGCGTGATCATAGAATGTAACGGCCTCCGCAATATCCGGAGCGAGAATGGGGTCGCGTCTTGACATTGATCATTCAGCGGAGATAATGCAAACACCGCATTGGATTTCCGCTGCCCCATCCATGGAATTCTCGGGATGCAACTCTGAGAAAAGCCGTGAAATCCGATACATCCTCCGGTTTACAAATGTTGGATTAATTGACAACACACATCCTGTGTTGTTATAATTCCCAACATGAAAGCCGTCGAGCTGATAAGACGCCGCGTCGTGCTTGCTTCGGATGCCTACGCCGAGGTTGCGGTATGGCATGTGCCGAAGCCGCTTCCGCCTTCGCTGCATGCATTCAAGTATCGGCTTGCGTACGTGGTGGCGGGTAGATGCGTGCTTCGCTATGACAACGAGCGCGGCAAGGGGGATCACAGACATTATGGGGAGATGGAAGAGCCTTATGTCTTCGCGAGCCCCGATCAACTGATGGCCGACTTCAATGCCGATATTGCGAGGTGGAATCATGAAAACAGTCGTTCTTGAGGTTCGCTCCCTGGCCGAGACACTGGCCGACGCTTCGCGCGCCATGAAGACGGGCAGCGCCGATAGCGTTGCGCGCATTGCTTTCGCCACGCCGGAACTGCTCTGGCGGGTGCTTACCGCAAAGCGCTGGGAACTCATCAAGGCGCTTTGCGGAGCAGGCCCGGTTTCGATCCGTGAGGCTGCAAGGCGGGTAGGGCGCGATGTGAAGGCCGTGCATGGCGATGTGACGGCTTTGCTCGAGGCTGGCGTGCTCAGCAGAACTCAGGGTGGCAGGATCGAGTTCCCTTATGATGCGGTGAAGGTCGAATTCATGCTGCAGGCAGCATAGGTAGAAAAGGGGGCGCTTCCCTTTTCCACTCCCGCCGGATTCCCGGAATGCAGGGCAGCGGTGCCATGATGGGTATCCATGGATTCGGCTTTTTCCGAAGGAGTATAATGTGGGCATGAAACAAATTTCCATAGCCGATATTCTCGAGCTTCCGGTTCAGGAACGCATACGCCTCGTCGAATTGATATGGGATAGCGTTGCGGCTGTTCCGGAGGCTGTCGAAGTATCA
>JAJZRP010000017.1:0-37631 GCA_021802655.1 Pseudomonadota bacterium | reverse complement strand
GTATAATGTGGGCATGAAACAAATTTCCATAGCCGATATTCTCGAGCTTCCGGTTCAGGAACGCATACGCCTCGTCGAATTGATATGGGATAGCGTTGCGGCTGTTCCGGAGGCTGTCGAAGTATCATCCGGGTTGAGGGCCGAACTCGAAGCGAGGCTGAGGGAATTCGAGGCGAACCCGGAAGAGGGCTATTCCTGGGAACAGGTGAAATCGCGTCTTGAAGACGGGACGTGGCGCACTGCTCCATGCTGAAATCATTCCCGGTATCCGCCGGGCTTTTTTTCCGCGATTTCCATATGGTTTGTTTTACGCAGTGAGCGGCGATATCGTGCATATTCTGGCGGTTATTGCACGAGGCGCGCAATCCGAATCGCCGGCCTCGCAACTCGCGCTAATGGAAAAGCAGCGCGTTGCCTCGACCACCATTTCCCCGAGGCCTCCGGGGCGAACGGATGGGCTTTTCCAGTCATTGGACAGGGGTGCTATGATGTATTCTTGGAATTTCATGTGGGGAACCTGATGCGGGAGAGTGAGACGGACCCCATTTTCTCCGGGCAGCATCCCGACGCCTGTCATCCTGTCCGATATTCCCGCTGCGATGGATGCCGGGCGAGGTACAATAGCCCTTTCACTTCAGGATGACGAAATGGCGGAAAGCATCCCGTTCAACATCAAGGGCGACATCGTGGGCTATTCGGCAATGGACGTCTGCGCGACCGGGATGAATTTCTACGGTCCGAAGGGCTTCTTCAGCCCGGCGATGGTCACGAAGAGCGTCGCATACGAAGAGATGGCCGGCATCGAGCTCACCGTGAACCGCTTCGGCGCGGACAACGTGACCGTCCATTACAAGGATCACGGGCAGCTCCCCTTCATTTTCCAGACCTACGGGAACGCCGGGCCGCGCATCGTCGCGGCGGTGAAGGAAATTATGGGGGCCGGATCCGGGAACCAATAGCCGGGCTTTCCCGGCACCGCGACAGGGGTGCCATGATGGGGAAGGGCCGTGATCCCGGATGGGAATCGATGACTCGGAATAAGGCGCAATTCCTTGGAAAAACGCTTCGAACAGGCGACTCAACTGGCAGCCGTTTCCATTCTGGTGGCAGGCTGCTTTCTGGTGCTGAGGCCCTTTCTGGCCGCCGCGCTGCTCGCCGCCGTGGTGTGCATCTCGACATGGCCGCTTTATGTCAGGCTGCTGAGCAGCATGAAGGGCAGGGAAAATGTTGCCGCGCTCACCATGACGCTGTCACTGGTGCTGGTGCTGATTTTGCCGCTGGCGATCTCGGCCTATAATCTTGGCGACAATATCACCGTATTTTACAACGAGATCAAACAGGCCGTCGAGGCGGGTCCGCCTGCGCCGCCGCTCTGGCTGAAGGATGTGCCGATATTCGGCCAGTCGCTTTCGGAGTATTGGCATCGGGTCGCCACCAGCCGCGAGGAAATGGATGCCCTGGTGAAGCGTCTGCTGGAGCCCGCCAGGCATTTCCTGCTTGTGGGGGGGATGATGCTCGGACGGGGGGTGATGGAAATGAGCCTGGCCGCATTCATCAGCTTCTTCATCTACCGGGACGGCGAAGCCCTGGTGCGCTTTCTCGACAGGGCGGCGGCCCGCGCTGTCGGCGGCCATGCCGCAACTGTTCTCGACACCGTCGACAACACGATACGGGGCGTCATGTACGGGCTGTTGGGGACCGCGCTGGCCCAGGGCTCCGTTGCCGCAGTCGGGTTTCTCATCGCGGGCATTCCGGCAGCGCTGCTGCTCGGGGTCGCGACTGCGATCCTTTCCCTGCTCCCCGTGGGGCCGCCCCTGATATGGGGAGGCGTAGCCATCTGGCTGTTCTATCAGGGCAGCATGGGATGGGGGATTTTCATGCTGCTGTGGGGAATCCTGATCAGCGGCGTGGACAACGTGGTGAAGCCCATGCTGATCAGCCGCGGCAGCAATCTGCCTTTTATCCTGGTTTTGTTCGGCGTGATGGGCGGGCTGGCCGCCTTCGGTTTCGTCGGCGTATTCCTGGGGCCGACCTTGCTTGCGGTGGGATTCGGCCTGGCGCGGAATTGGGCTGACCATGCTGAAAAACGTGCTCCGGATTTGCGGTGAAATCCTGAACATTCCAGAATACGAATGGCGGGGGATCTTGCCGGGCCTGTCGTCAGCGCAAGCCTTTCCGGTTCAAGCATCGAGGTCGACAGTTCGGTGGCCCTGCAGATTGAGCCTTGCGAAGCCTACGCGATGTTGACGGATAGCCTGATTCCCGACTATAACGCGAATCATGCCATGAGGATATTGGCATTCACAAAAGAGCAACAATGGTCTTGTATGCTCAGGCGAACGGCTAATTCAAGCCCGAAATCCGGAAAGAGAAAACATGAGCGAGCAGCAGATCGAAATGGAATACGCGAGCCGTCAGGCCTTTCACGGCGTGAAGTCGCTCCTGGGGCCGGGGATGAAATTGCGCAGCGGAGAAATCGAGCGTGGCAGAAAGCTGGAACTGCTCGACGACATCATCGAGAACTGCTCGCTGACCGCGGTGTTCCAGCCCATCATCGAGATGAAGAGCGGCGCCATCATGGGCTACGAGGGATTGATCCGGGGGCCTTCCGACAGCCCCTTGCATTCCCCGGTTGCGCTGCTTAGGGCCGCGGAAGCCTGCGGCAGGCTGTTCGAGATAGAGCGGACTTGCCGCAAGGTGACTCTCGAGAGTTTCGTGAAGCTGAATCTCTCCGGCAGGCTTTTTCTCAACATCAGTCCGGAATGCCTGATCGAACCGCTTTTCAGGGACGGCGAGACCCTCAGGCTGATCAACAGCCTGGGCATCAATCCTGACAGGATAATCATCGAGCTCACCGAGACGCAGCCCACCTACGATTATCCCCTGCTCAGGGATGCCGTGAACCATTACCGGGAAATGGGATTCAGGGTGGCGATCGACGATTTGGGAGAGGGCTTCTCCAACCTCAGGCTGTGGTCGGAACTCAGGCCGGATTTCGTCAAGATCGACATGCACTTCGTTCAGGGCATCAACCAGGATTCGGTCAAGCACCAGTTTGTCAGCTCGATCCAGCAGATTGCCGAAAAAACCGAAACCCGCGTGATCGCCGAAGGCATCGAAACCTTCGCGGAGCTTGCCGTCATCAAGAATTTGGGCATTGCCCTGGGGCAGGGCTATCTGATCGGCAGGCCGAATGCCAATCCCGTGATTTCCGTCGGAACGGCTATCGTCAAGGCGCTGACTGAATCCGCTCCGGCAAGGGGCCAGCTCCAGAAGAATGCGACAGCCAGAAAAATTCTCAGGAAGGTCGTGCCTGTTTCGCCGGATACATCCAACCAGACGGTTTTCCAGATATTCACGGACGATCCGGAATTGCATTCCCTACCCGTGGTCGATGCCATGAGGCCGGTTGGGCTCTTGAAGCGCCACCATGTCATCGAGAATTTCGCGAGGCCTTTTGTCCACGAGCTTTTCGGCAAGAAGCACTGCTCGATGATGATGGACGCATCCCCCATGACCGTCGACCAGAACATCAGCCTGCACGATTTGAGCAATCTGATCGTCTCATCCGGGAGGCACCATCTTCTCGACGGATTCATCATCACCAGCCATGGCAAGTATGCCGGAATGGGCAGCGCGCATGACCTGATGCGGGAAATCACCGAGATCCAGATCAATATCGCGAGATACGCGAATCCTTTGACGCTGCTTCCGGGGAACGTTCCAATCAACGAGCATATGGACATGCTGATCGAAGCCAACGTTCCATTTTGCGCCTGCTATTGCGATCTGGATAATTTCAAGCCCTTCAACGACGTTTACGGCTACAGGAGGGGTGACGACATGATCCAGCTTTGCGGCGAGATTCTGTCAAATGTCTGCGATATCGAGCGGGATTTCATCGGCCATATCGGAGGCGACGATTTCATCATTCTGTTCCAGAGCCAGGACTGGCAGACTCGCTGCCAGGAAGCGCTGGCCCGTTTCGATGCGATGAGCAGCGGCTTCTTCTCGGAGGAGCACCGCAGGGACGGGGGGGTCACGACCCAGGACAGACGCGGGGAGAGGGTGTTCGCTCCGCTCACCAGTCTTTCCATCGGCGCAGTGCCCGTTTCTCCCGGCGCCTACGGATCGCATCACGAGATTTCGGAGGCCGCTGCGGTTGCGAAGAAGAACGCGAAGAAGACCCCGGGTAGCAGCCTTTTCGTCGAAAGGCGCAAACAACCCTAGGCTACCATTTCTGCTGGCCGGACGAGTCTGATTCGAAATAATCCAGAGGGTCGATCAGGGAAGGACTGGACCGTTTCGGATCAAGGTACCGATCCATAAGCAGGCTTTGTTCCGCGGCTTTCCTTTTTTTCATCAGGTACCAGAAGATTCCGGCGGCCACTGCCAGCAATGCGAGCAGGGCGGCTGCCATCCATGCCCATTTCGGGAAGGTTGCGGCTGGCGGAGGCGGCGGCTGGATTTTCGCGGCATTGATCTTGGCGAGGAGCCTGTCGGCAACGGCAATCCGGCTCTGCAGCTCGGCGAGTTTCGCTTCCAGCGTTTTGACCTGCCCCTGCAACTGCAGCATCTGGACAGTCTGGTCGTCTGCCCTGGCAATCAGCTGCGTTTCCGTGCGCTTCAGGTCCTGGGCTGCGTTGTTGGGCCTGGCTTCCGGCTTGGGCGCGCTTGAGACGATATCCAGATGGAATGCGGGCTTCGCTGCTGCTTTTGCTGCCGGCACCACAGCCTTTTTACTTGCGGAAGCTTTAAGCTCCGGTTTTGCCGGCTTGGCAAGCGGCCCTTTGGGTCCGATATCGGGAATCCTGATTTGCGATCCTGCTTCGAGATGATTCGGCGAGAGTTCGGGGTTTTCCCTCAGCACGGCAGCCATGAAACGCCTTTGCGCCATCGTGCTGTTCGGGAAGAAATCGTGCGCTATGCCGGAAAGCGTATCGTTGGGCTTGATCCTGAAAAGATTTCCCGTGGATTCTTCCGCAGGCGCCCTTGCAGCGTGGGCCTTTTCCGCTGGTGTTTTCTCACTCAGGGGCTTCCCGATCGGTTCGGCGGCTTCGGGAACTTCGGGGGAGGTCGATGGGGGATCGAGGAACACGGTGAAGGATTTCTCGATTGCGCCCTGATCGCCGCAATGGATGCGGAGCCTGAGTGTGACGATGGGCTCGTTGATTTTCTGATCCGTCGCTATTCTGACGATTCGACTTCCGTTGGCGGCCCCGACTCCGAGTCTCGCGCTTCCCAGTTGGAAAATGCCGTTATCCGAAGCAGACTGATCCAGCGAAATGCAGGAAGCATCCACGGTTTCATCGGGAGAGGCAACGATCTTCACCGAAGCCCTGAAGGCTTCCCCGAGATGGGAATCGACTTTCAATATGCCGATTCCAATAGCGGAGGCCTGGCCGGCGAAAGCCAGCATGACCAGGGCCAAAACGCTTCCTTTCTTCAATTCGAGCAAGCCAAATCCGGGGCGCATAAAATACAACGATAGCCTATTCAAACGAAATCCGTCATGTTAATGGACATCTGCCCCAAATGAAACAGGCCAGTCAGATCTTGAATCTCGCAACCGATTCCTGCAATTTCGCGGCGAGCAATTCCAGATGGTGCAGGGCCTGCGAAGTTTCGCTGATGGAAGATGAATTTTCCTGGGCGAATCCTGCGATTTTCTCGACGCTTTGCGCAATCTCGTGGCTGGCAGCGCTCTGCTCCTGGGTTGCACTGACCATGGAGCGGATTTTTTCGAGCGTGTTGAGTGCGCCTTCGTTGATTTTGGCCAGCGACTCCGCAGCTTCGTTGGTGAGACTGACGCCTGTGGATACTTCTCGGCTGCTCAGATCCATGATGGATACGGCCTGTTCGATCTCCTTGCAGAATTCTTCGATCATCACGGCAATATCGGTCGTCGCATTGGCGGTGCGCTCGGCAAGCTTTCTGACTTCGTCCGCCACCACCGCAAAACCTCTTCCCTGCTCGCCGGCGCGCGCCGCCTCGATTGCCGCGTTGAGCGCGAGAAGATTGGTCTGGTCGGCGATTTCCTTGATGACCATGACGATTTTCCCGATCTCGTTGGATCGGTGCTCCAGGGACGAGATGAGTTTGGCCGATTCGCTGACCGAACCTGCCACCTTCGTCAGTTCCCGGGCCGCATTGATTGCGACCGACTGTCCCGCTTTCGACAGTTCCTGTGCGGTATTGGCGATGCCTTCCGTTTCGGCGGCGCTCTTCGCCACTTCCCTGATTTTCGTGCTGATTTCTTCCACGCTTGCGGAAGTCGAGAAAGCTGCGGAGCTTTGCTGCTGCGACCCCTCGGATATTTTCGAGGAAGTGCTGGCAAGCTGGGTGGCGGATTGCGACACTTCGTCGGCATAGCCATGTACCTGATGCACGATCTTCTGGAAGTTTTCCGCGAGCGCGTTGAAGGCTTTTGCAGCCTGCCCGATTTCGTCGTTGCTTTCGACTTCGACCCGTTTGGTCAGGTCGCTGTCATGCTGCATGTTCGTGATCACCGCCTGAAGATGCTTGACGGGCTTGATGATGGTGCGGATGAACCAGCCTATGACGAAAAAGAGCAGAACCTGGAGGATCAGCTGGCCGATCCAGAGACCCATGTCGACTCTTCTGAGGCCGTCGTAATCGTCGGAAAGGTCGAGCACGATATTGGCCGCTCCGTTGGAGCTTCCAACCTTGACATGGTGGCACATCAGGCAGTTCGTTCCGCGGAAATTGGTGCTCTCGATGAAGGGGATTACCGCTCTGAGGGCGGGCTTGCCGCCTGCCAGGGTCGTTTTTTTGAAGATGGGTTTTTCGGTTTCGAGCGCCTGGCGATCCAGATCGTCTTTCGCCTGTTCTTCAGGAAGCCCCGGTCCGAACTGGTCTGAAACCTGCTTCGCGCGGATGATCCTGAGTTCGGCAACCCCCGAGGAGTCGCCCATTTTCCTGACCATCAGCGTTCTGTTCGCAGGGTCCGAGATCATTCCCGTGATCATCAGCATGTTCATGCCGTTGAGCAGGCCGTCGGCCGATATTGCAGCGCGATGTTTCGCCTCTTCGAGCATTCTTTTCTCGAAGTTGTCCATGGTCCAGCGTTGTGAAATGGCCAGCACCACGATCAGGAAACCCTGAATCAGGATTTGCAGTTTGGCCTGGATACTCAGCGAGTTCCATATCTTTTTCATTGTTTCCCCTTTGTTGCTGTCAGGCAGCCGCCAGTCCGGCTTCCTGGTTTTTTATGGATTGAGTGAATAGCGAGGATTTCGTGGCTGATTCGCCGGAGAGCAATTCCGCCATGTCCAGAATCAGCACGATCGATCCGTCGCCGGAAAGCGTGGCTCCGGCCACCCCCCTGGGCTTGATTCCCTTGAGGGGCTTGATGACGACATCCTCCCTTCCCACGAAATTGCTCACGGCGAGGATGAAGGATTTCGAGCCGGATTTCATGAGTACGCCGTAGCTGGGGGGTGCCTCCTGCGGCCAGCCTATCATCTCGGCGAGCGCCCGGATCGGAAGTACTTCGTCGCGCACCACCATGGTCGCCCGGCCGGAAACCGACTGCACTTCCTCCGGTTTGATGGGGATGATTTCTCTCACCATGGCAAGCGGCACGGCGAAGGACTGCTCGCCGACCCGGACGATCAGAACAGGCAATATGGCGAGGGTGAGCGGCAGGTAGATCGAAAAGGTCGATCCCTGGCCCTGCACCGAAGAGATTTCTATCCTGCCGTTGAGCTTCTGGATGTTGGTTTTGACGACATCCATGCCGACGCCCCTGCCCGAAACATTGGAAATCTGGTCCTTGGTCGAGAAGCCCGGCATGAAGATGATCCCCAGGCTCTGCTGCTCGTCCATGTTGTTGAGCGTTTCTTCGTCGACGATCTTCTTTTCGAGGGCTTTGCGCCTCAACACTGCAGCGTTCATGCCGCGGCCGTCGTCGGAAATTTCGATCACGATGTGGTCCCCCGCCTGTATGGCGGAGAGGCGGACGATGCTTTTTTCCGGCTTTCCTGCAGCGATTCGCTCCTCGGGCGTTTCGATGCCGTGGTCCACCGCATTTCTGATCAGATGCACGAGCGGATCGGAAAGCTCTTCGATCATGGTTTTGTCGAGTTCGGTTTCTTCACCTGTAATTTCGAGCTCCAGATCCTTGCCGAGTTGACGGGCGAGGTCGCGTGCCATGCGCGGGTATTTCTGGAAAAGCCGCCCGACGGGCTGCATGCGCGTTTTCATGACTGCGTTCTGCAACACCCCGACCAGGAGATCGAGTTCGTTGACCGCTTCGTCCAGATCGCGCAAGGTATGCTGATCGGTTTTCCCCTGAAGAACGTTGTTCCTCAGGCAGTTCAGGCGGTTTTTCGTCAGCCCGATTTCCCCGGAAAGATTGAGCACCTGATCGAGTCTTGCCGTATCGATTCTGATCGTGGTTTCCTTTTCCACAGGAGGTTTTTCGCCATCGCGGCGGGGGGCCGCCCTGGCGGGTTCATGTGCCGGTTCCCGCTTCGGCGCGGCCGGGGCGTTGGCAGGGGCAGGCGCTTCAAGCGCGGGAGCGCCGCTGATGCTCTGGTGGAGTACTGCCCAATCCGGTCCGTTCGACGACGAGGCCGGTTGAGGAACGGGCGCAGCGGAGGCGGCCTCTCCGTTGACCACTGCAGTCAGGGTGGCGATCAGGGAGGCATCGGCGGGAGCGGGCTGGGTGAAATGAGCAAGGGAGCCAAACATGTCGCGCACCACGCCTGTCGCTGCGAAAATCGCATCCATGATCACGGGGTTCATGGTCAGTTCTTCGTTCCTGAGCTTGTCGAACAGATTTTCGGTGAGATGGCAAAGCTTGACCATCTCGGTGGCATTGAGAAATCCCGCGCCGCCCTTGATGGTGTGGAAATTCCTGAATATGTCGTTGAGCAGCTTCTTGTCGCCCGGGTCCTTCTCGAGATCGACCAGCTTGTTATCGACATCCGACAACAGATCCCCAGCTTCCTGGAGGAAGTCCTGCAGCATTTCCTCGTTGCCAGCAAAGTCGTTCATTTCGCCCCCTTTCAAAAGCCTAGGCTTTCCAGAAGTTCGTCCACCTGGGCCTGGTTGGTCACGACATCCACTCTGCCATCTGCACTGATCACTGGGCCATTCATCAATCCTTCTGGAACAGCCACTTCACCCTGGGGCGAATTTTCGATCAGCAGGCAAACGAGCTGGGATTCCACCGATCTCACGATATCGACCACCTTCTTGATGACCTGACCGGTCAGATCCTGGAAATCCTGCGCCATCATGATTTCCGTGAGCTGGTCATTGGTGGCTTTCACCTGGTGGGGCACGTCCTTCAGATAATCCCGCGTCTGCATCGCGAGCTCCTTGAATTCTTCGACCGAAAGCTGGTTGTCGAACACTTTCTGCCACTGCCCGGAAAGCAGCTGGGCGCGATCCCCGATCCTGTCCTGGATCGGCCTTGCGACTTCGGTCGCATTCAGCACGCGCTCAGCTGCCTGCCGGGTCAGGTTGGCGATGTAGGCGAGGCGATCATTCGCATCGGGTACGGAATTGACTACCTTCTCGATCGACTTGTCGTAGCCCAGTTCGTGGAGCGCATCGTAAAGGCTGCGCGTCAGCTGGCCGATCTGGGAAAATACGGGAGGAGCACCCTCGGCAGGCTTCGCCGCCACGGTTGTTGCGGACGGCTTAATCTTGGGCTCGGCAGGCTTTTCCTCGCTGCCGGCCTGAACGATGGAGTCGAATAGCGCTTCCAGGTCTTCGGAATCATCCACGGTCAAATCCCCATAGTCTTGAATATCTTGTTGAGCTTTTCGTCCAGCACGGCAGCAGTGAAAGGCTTGACGACGTAGCCGCTCGCTCCCGCCTGGGCTGCCTCGATGATGTTTTCCTTCTTGGCTTCGGCTGTCACCATGAGCACGGGAAGATGCTTGAGCGTGGGATCCTTGCGGATTGCTCTCAGCAGGTCTATTCCGCTCATGTTGGGCATGTTCCAGTCGGATACGACAAACTCGAAATTTCCGCCCTGCAGTTTCTTCAGCGCATCGACGCCGTCTTCCGCTTCGGTGACATTGGGAAAGCCCAACTCCTTGAGCAGGTTGCGGATAATCCTGCGCATCGTCGAGAAATCGTCAACCACCAGAATTTTCAAATCGGCATTCGCCATAACTTCTCCATAAATCAACCCGTCCAAATGCAGCGAAAGCTGCGCAACTCAGGGATTATTCCGAATAGGGTCTCTTTGGTCAATTATCTTTCCAGATACTGCCGCATGGTTTCGGCGAGAATGGCGGGGTTGAATTTCGAAACATAGTCGTCAACCCCAACGGTTTTGCCCATGGCTTTGTTGGCCTCGGAGGAGAGGGAGGAGTGCATGACCACGGGAATTCCGGAGAAACGGTTATCCGACTTGATGTTCCGGGTCAGGACGTATCCGTCCATCTCGGGCATTTCGGCATCGACCAGAATCAGTTTGAGCTTGTCGTGCAGCGCTCCATCCGTTTCCTGGGCAGCCATGCCCTGGAGCTTGTCCCAGGCTTCCCTGCCGTTGTTCGCCTGGAAGTATTTGACGCCGAGTCCGTCGAGCACCTGCATGATTTCCTTTCGCGCGACCATGGAGTCGTCGGCGAAGAATACCGTCGTTTCTCCTTCAGCCTGGACCGGGACGATTCCGGGGATATCGATTTCACCGAAAGCCTGAACCAGTATTTGTTCGACATCCAGGATGGAAACCAGCCTGCCATCATCGAGTTCGGTGACGGACGTGATCAGGCCTTCGTTTCCGGTCAGCATGACCTCGGGGGATCTCATCTTTTCCCAATCGACGCGAATGATTCGGTCGACGCTTTCCACCAGAAAACCCTGGGTTTGGCGGCTGTATTCGGTCACCATCATGGTTTCCCCGATGGTTCCGTGCTTGTCGATATTGAGGAAGCTCGCCAGATTGAGGACGGGGATGATATTGCCGCGCAACGAAATGATCCCGACGACGCCGGCGTGCATGTTGGGCGTCTTGGTGATGGGCGGAGTTCTGGTCACTTCCCGGATCTTGAAGACATTGATGCCGAATATCTCGCTCGTGCCGAGCGAAAACAGCAGGATCTCCATTTTGTTCGATCCGGCCAGCGTGGTGCGGGCGTCTATGCTCGCCAGAAGAGTCTTGTTATTGTCTGCGTTCAATTCCATCCGTTTCTCCTATGCGAGCAGGCGTGTCAGCGTCGCTGCGAGCTTGTGCGGCTCGAATTTCGATACGTATTCGTCCACGCCCACCGACTGCCCGAGCTGCTGGTTGGACATTCCGGAAAGGGAGGAGTGCATGATGACCGGAATTCCGGCGAATCTCGGGTCGCTCTTGATCTTCTTGGTCAGGAGATAGCCGTCCATCTCCGGCATTTCCACGTCGGTCAGGATCAGCTGGATGACATCCTTCAACGGGGTATGGGTCGCTTCCGCCCGGGCCGCAAGGATCTGGAGTTCGTCCCAGGCCTGCTTTCCGTTCACCGCGCTCATGTAGTCGATGTTCATCGCATTGAGGGTGTTTTCGATCTGCTTTCTCGCGACCGAGGAATCGTCTGCGAAAAAGATCGTGCGTTTGGCTTCCAGCGGCCGGATTCCGACGAACAGGTGGCTGTCGTCGAACCGGCTGGTTTCGGAAAGAATCTTTTCCACGTCGAGCAGCATTACGAGGCGTCCGTCGTCCAGTTCCGTCACTGCCGTGACAAGTCCGCCCATTTTCGCTGTCAGCATTTCGGGAGGAACCTTCATGGCCGACCAGTCAAGGCGCAGGATGATGTCCACCGATTCGACCAAAAATCCCTGAGTATGCCCGTTGTATTCCGTCACGATCAGGATTTCGGGTTTTTTCCCCGTCTCGATTCCGGCATATTTTGCGATATCGACGACCGGAACCAGTACGCCGCGCAGGCTCACCATGCCCTCCACGGCGGAAGGCATGTCGGGGGCGCGCGTGACTTCAGGTGTTCGCATGACTTCGCGCACCTTGAAAACGTTGATGCCGAAACACTCTGTCCTTCCGCTTTTGATGTCCGTCCCCAGCGAAAAAAGCAGGATTTCAAGCTTGTTCGTGCCCGCCAGCTTGGTGCGTGCATCGATGTTCTTTAAGAGTTCGGACATGCCGCTCGCCTTTGTTTGAGTTCAATACGGATCTGCGATGCTCGTCAAGTCCAATTCTAACCTTGCATCAACATTGCTGCAACGCATACATTCTGCGAAGAAATGCATCTACATCGGCATCGGCCAAATCCGGCGGAATATGCTCCTGCCGGTTTGCGGGTTGGGGGCTCCGATGGAGTTGCTCCATCTCGCTGCAGGATTCCTGCTGCCATTCCAGCGAATCCATGCACATTGTCCTGACCATGATCGCCTCCCTTGACGGATTGTAAGCAGTATAACGGACTGGAAAGAAAAAAGTTTAGGGGAATTTGGGCGCGGATGAAGGTGCGCTATAATTCGCCGTCCCGGATCCGGAAAGTGAAATGAAAAAGCGCATTTTGGTCGACATTTCGTCCCACGGCTTCGGCCATGTTTCCCAGGCAGCCCCTGTCATCAATGCGCTTCTCGGAAGCTTTTCCGGCATCGAGCTGACGGTCCGCTCCAAAGTGCCTGCAAAACTGCTGCAAACCCGCATCGACCGCCCCTTCGAACTGATCCCGGAATCATCCGATTTCGGGATCAGGATGAAAAATGCGATCGAAACCGATGCCGCTGCCACGGCTGCAAGCTACGCGGCATTCCACGGGGAATGGGAAAGCCGGGTGGCAATTGAAGCTGCATGGCTCATGGCCGCTTCCTTCGATCTCGTCCTATCCAACGTGTCCTACCTTCCCCTGAAGGCGGCATCCCTGGCGGGCATCCCCGCTGTCGCCCTTTGCTCCCTCAACTGGGCCGATCTTTACCGCCATTATTGCCCCGGGTTCCCGGGCAGCGAAGCCATCCATCGCGAGATCCTGGATGCCTATTCGAGCGCTGCAGCCTTTCTCAAGATCGAGCCCTGCATGCCGATGACGGACCTGGAAGGCATTGCCGGGCTCGTCGGCCCAATAGCCGGGATAGGCAGGAACAGGGCGGAGGAGATCGGGGATCGCCTCGGTTTGAAGGAGGGGGGCAGAATCGGGCTGGTTTCCATGGGCGGGATGCCCTATTCGATTCCTTTCGGGAACTGGCCGCGATTCGAAAAAATGCACTGGCTGGTTCCGGAGAGTATTGCTCGACCCGACATGACTTGTTTCGAATCGCTCGGCATCCCTTTCAGCGATTTGATCGCGTCAAGCGATGTCATGGTCACGAAGCCGGGCTACGGCAGCTTTGTCGAAGCCGCTGCATCCGGCGTTGCGGTTTTGTATGTTTCGAGAAAAGACTGGCCTGAAGAGCCTTTCCTGACCGATTGGCTGAAAAGCCATGCGAGATGCCTGGAAGTGGGCCGGGAAGTGCTTGAAAAAGGCGAAATCGCCGATGCGCTGGAGAAGCTTCTTGCCATGCCGGAAAAAGCGAGGCCTGCCGCAACGGGTGTCACACAGGCTTCGAATTTTCTAAAATCCCTGCTTACTTGAACACTACCCTGGCGACGACGCCGTTTTCGAAAACCACCGTTGCGTACTGGTCCGGCCTGCCGGATGCCGGGTCGAAGGTGATGTCCTTGTAAGTCCACAGAATGCCGAACTGTCCGGCATAATTGTTGTTGAGATAGGGCTGCCCGAATTTTTCCATGACGAAATTGTCGGATTTGCCCATGACGAGCCTGGTGAATGCATCGCGGGACAATTTCTGCGCCTGCACTTTCGGGGCGGAGGCATCCGTGTTGCTGAATTGGTCGCAGCCGGAGAGCGCCAGCGCTGCAGCAAGCAATGAGATGAGGAAGATGTTTTTCATGTGCAGTTTGTTCCTGGTTGGCGAAGCCAATTATACCGCGAACGCGCCGTCAAGCGGGGAACAGGTTGAGCAGTCCATCCAGCCCGACGTGATTGAAGGCGTAGGTGGCTTTTTCCCTGACCACGGGTTTCGCGTGATAGGCGATGCCGATTCCTGCTTCCCCCAGCATTTTGAGATCGTTCGCCCCGTCTCCGATTGCAATTACCTGCTCTCTTGAAAGATTCAGTTCATTCCTGACCCTGTTCAGCCAGTCAGCCTTCCCCCGGGCATCCACGATGTCCCCGAGCACTCTTCCGGTGAGCTTGCCGCTCACGACCTCCAGCGTGTTGGATGCGGTGAAATCGAGCCCGAGGCGCGTTTTCAGCCTGTCCGTGAAGAAGGTGAAGCCTCCAGATACCAGCAGCGTTCTGATGCCCATCGTTTTCAGCTTCTCCAGCATCTTCTCTGCGCCGGGGCTCAATTTCAGGCGCTCGCCGTAGACCCTGTCCAGCGCCGATTCTTCGAGTCCGGAAAGCAGGGCGACGCGGCGCCTCAAGCTTTCCGAGAAATCGATTTCGCCGCGCATGGCGGCTTCCGTGATCGCTGCGACCTGGGGTTTGATCCCGAGCATGTCTGCGATTTCGTCGATGCATTCTATGGTGATCAGGGTCGAATCCATGTCCATCACGACGAGGCCGAAATCGGAGAGCCTCATGGATTCCGGAACGAATGCCCAGTCGAGACGGGCGCTTTCGCAAAGAGGGGGAATGGCCTCTGAAAATGCCGCATTTTTCAGGCGGCAGGCGCCTTCCCCGATGCGCTCGATGCCGCTCGACCCGGCAAGTTTCCCGATGGATTCGAGATCAGCCTGGTTGATTTCGTTGCCCTGTATGATCAGATTCATGCGTGCCATCTTTCGAAAAGATCGACATCGGCGAAAGTCTTGCCGTAATCCTGTCCCTGGAGGAGGCTGAAAGGGGATTCGGGTTCGCCGAGGTCGGAAAGGACTGCGGCTGCCCCCGAGAAATCCTGGTCCTTCGTGTAGTCGGTGACCGTGATCACGGTTTTCACTCCTGCCGAGAGGCTTGCGCGAATCCCGTTTTCGGAGTCTTCCAGCGCGATGCAGTCCCGGGGCTGCAAGGCAAGCTTGTCCATCGCCCAGAAATAGATGTCGGGAGCAGGCTTTTTCGCGGGGACGATGTCACCTGCTGCGATGACGTCGAACCATTGCGCCGAATCGGGGTCCAGGCTGCATTTGAGCAGCGTGGTTACATTCTCCGGGGTCGTGGTGGTGACGACGGCAAGCTTCAGGCCGCGCTCCATGGCATCCTGCAGCAGGCGCTTGACGCCGGGGCGCATCGGAATTTTTCCGGATTCCAGTATCTCGTTGTAGATTCTGGTTTTCTCGCGGTGAAGCTCGGCCACCAGATCGTCGAAATCCGAAGGTTTCAGGTAGTCGCTTTTGTAATGGTCGACATAATGCCTGATGCGCTCCTTGCCGCCAGTCACGGCGAGGAGCCTGCCGTAAAGTTCGACATCCCAGTGCCAGTCGAGGCCGAATTTGTCGAAGGTGCGGTTGAATGCGATCCTGTGTCCGTCGCGTTCGGTGTCTGCCAGTGTGCCGTCCACATCGAAAAGAATTGCCGACAAGGTCATGGTTTTCCCTTTAAAGAGTTGAATAACTGTTTGATCATGTTGATCCTGCTTTCCATGTCCTGGAAACGGCCCTCGACTTTAAGCCGGTCCGGTCCGCTCAGCTTGATGTTGCGGCTCTCCTGGACGAGACTGATGATTCGCCCCGGGTCTATGGGGGGCCTGGGCACGAACTGGAGGATGATCGATGCCTCGCTCGCGTCGATCTTGGAAATGCCCAGGGATTTTCCCTGAATTCTCAGCCGGTGCGAATCGACCAGCGTTCTTGCCGGGGGAGGCAGCAAGCCGAAGCGGTCCACCAGTTCCCGATGAAGTTCGTCGATTTCATCGAGGCTTTCGCAGCTTGCGAGGCGCTTGTACAGGACGAGGCGCTCATGGATGCCTTCGCAGTACTCCCGGGGAAGCAGGGCAGGGGTATGCAGGTTGATTTCGGTCGCCACCCCCAAAGGGTTGGCCACGTCCGGCTCGATGCCCTGCTGCAGCGATTTGACTGCGGCATCGAGCATCGCGTTGTAGAGGGGGAATCCGATTTTCTGCATTTCTCCGCTTTGCGATTCGCCCAAAAGTTCTCCCGCCCCGCGTATTTCCAGGTCGTGCATGGCGAGGAAGAATCCTGCGCCGAGTGCGCCCATTTGCTTGATCGCATCCAGCCTTTTTTTCGCCTGCGCAGACAGCGCTTCTTCCTCGGGAGTCAGCAGATAGGCATAAGCCTGGTGATGGGATCGACCTATCCTGCCGCGCAACTGGTGCAGCTGCGCAAGGCCGAAGCGATCCGCCCGGTTGATCAGTATCGTGTTCGCGGTGGGCACGTCGATTCCCGTTTCGATGATGGTGGTGCACAGCAGGATGTTGAAGCGCTGGTGATAGAAGTCGCGCATGACCCGCTCCAGCTCCCGCTCCGGCATTTGTCCGTGTGCGACCTGGATGCGCGCTTCAGGCAGAAGCTTCTTGAGCTTCTCGTGCATGGCCTCGATGGTTTCGATCTGGTTGTGCAGGAAATAGATCTGCCCGCCGCGTTTCAGTTCCCGCGAACAGGCCTCCCTGACGATGCCTTCGCTGTAGCTGCATACGAAAGTCTTGATCGCAAGCCTGCGGGCGGGGGCGGTCGCGATCATCGAAAAATCCCTCAGGCCTTCCAGGGACATGGCGAGCGTCCTCGGTATGGGGGTCGCGGTGAGGGTCAGCACGTCAATTTCGGCGCGCAGGGATTTGATCTGCTCCTTCTGGCGAACGCCGAAACGGTGTTCCTCGTCTATGATGACGAGCCCGAGATTCTTGAAGGAAACCTCTTTCTGCAGCAGCTTGTGAGTGCCGATGATGATGTCGATCCTGCCGTCAGCCAGTCCCTTGAGTGCGTCCGACTGTTCCTTGCCCGAGCGGAAGCGCGAAAGCTCGGCGACCTTGATCGGCCACTGCGCGAATCTTGCCGAAAAATTCTGGTAATGCTGTTCGGCGAGCAGCGTCGTCGGGACGAGCAGGGCAACCTGCTTTCCGCCCGATACCGCGACGAAGGCGGCGCGCAGCGCAACTTCCGTCTTGCCGAAGCCGACGTCTCCGCAGATGAGGCGGTCCATGGGTTTGCCGGAGCGCATGTCGTCGATGACTGCGCGGATGGCTTCCGCCTGGTCGGGGGTCTCGTCGAAGCCGAAGCCTTCGGCGAAAGCTTCCAGGTCGTGCTGGTTGAAGTCGAAACGGTGACCCTTGCGGATGGCGCGCTGGGCGTAGAGGTTGAGGAGTTCTGCTGCGGTGTCCCTGACCTGCTCCAGTGCGCGTCTTTTCGCCTTTTCCCATTGGCCGCTGCCGAGCTTGAAAAGCGGAGCGTTTTCGATGGATGCGCCGCTGTAGCGGCTGATGAGGTGAAGCTGGGAAACCGGGACATAGAGTTTGTCGTCGTCCGCATAGCCCAGCATCAGAAATTCGGTTTCTCCTTCCCCGAGGTCGAGCGTGACGAGGCCGAGATAGCGCCCAACGCCGTGCTGCTCGTGGACGACAGGGTCGTTCGGGCTGATTTCGGAGAGGTCGCGCAGCACATTGTCGGAAATTGATTTTCTGGATCTTTCGGCCCTGCTGCGGGAATGGGTGGCATAAAGCTCGGTCTCGGTGATTACCGCGATTTTTTCATCTGGCAGCAGAAAGCCGTTCAGAACCGGGGCATGACCCAGCATGAAGCGTGCACCGCCTTCGATAAATTCGGAAAAACTTTCGCAGGGCGCCGGTTTCAGGCCGTATTCCCTGAAATAGTCCGCCATGATTTCGCGCCTTCCCAGGCTCTCGGCGAGCACCAGAACCCTGCCGTCGAATGTGCTCAGAAAGGCTTCGAACTTGAAAAGCGGATTTTCGGCCCGCCGCTCCACCCGGACTTCGGAAAGCCGGGCAATGCCGATATCGCCTTCTTCCGCCCGGATCTCGATCCTGGAATAGGGGGAAATCGCGGAGAAAAAGGCGTCGAAGGTCAGGAAAATGTCTTCGGGGGGAAGGACGGGGTTGGACTTGTTGCCGCGGAGAAGCGCATGGCGCGATTTTGTTTCCCGCCAGAACTCGTCGATCGCTCCCCGCACATCCCGATGCAGGCAAAGGGTCGCATTTTCGGGAAGATAATCGAAAATCGTCGCCGATTTTTCGAAAAAGAGGGGAAGGTAATATTCTATTCCGGCAGGCGCGAGACCGTTGCTGACATCCTTGTAGAGGCGGGTTTTCGAAGGGTCGCCCTCGAATTTCTCCCTGAAGTTGCGGCGAAACCGGCTTCTCCCCTCTTCGTCCATGGGGAATTCCCGCGCGGGAAGCAGCCTGATTTCCTTTACCGGATAGATGCTGCGCTGGGTGTCGACGTCGAATGTCCGGATGTTGTCGATTTCGTTGTCGAAAAGATCGATCCGGTAGGGAAGGGGGCTGCCCATGGGAAAGAGATCGATCAGGCCGCCCCTGATACTGTATTCGCCCGGACTCACGACCTGGCTCACGTTCGAATAGCCCGCGATGTTGAGCTGATGCCTCAGCTGGTTCGGATCGATGCTCGTCTTCTGCTCCAGGAAGAAAGTGTAGGCTGCGAGGAATTCGACGGGCGGAAGCTGGTAAAGCGCTGTGCTTGTCGGTACGATGACGACATCCAGGCTCCGCTTCATGATCCTGTACAGGGTGGAAAGGCGCTCCGAGATCAGGTCCTGATGCGGCGAGAAATTGTCGTAGGGCAATGTTTCCCAGTCGGGGAAAAGGCCCACTTCGAGTTCGGGGCGAAAATAGTGAATTTCGTCGAGAAGGCGCTGGGCGTCCAGCGCTTTTTCCGTGACGATGACGAGTGGTTCGGATTTTGCGGCGATTCTCGAAAGCAGGAGCGAGTCGCTCGACCCGCTCGGGACGGCATATTTGGCTTTAACGGCTGATGGCATGTCTGATTGTGGATTTTTGCATTCGAGCGTCAATCCACGCGTAAATTGGTTTATTATAAAATATTTCGCAGCCTTGCGTATCGGCCATGGATATCAATATCATCAGCATGTTTCTCGGCATAAGCGCCGCAATTGCAGGCATCGTCTATATCGTGGGGTCGAAGCTGCTCAGGAAGAAACATGAAGGATCGGGAGATTTGAAGCGGGTGGCCGAGGTCACTTCAGCCTACTTCAGGGAGAGCGATGTCGATGCGAAAGTGGATTGCGTTATCGTGGAAGGCAAGGGGCTGGTCGCGCTGGTCGAGGTGGATCCCCAGGTCAGGTTCAGAAGCTCCTATATCATCGAGCAAACCCTGAAGGAGCAGATCAGGCGCATTACCGGACGGCATCTGGTGGAGGTTTTCTGGCGTTTTCCCATGGTGGACAAGCTGGCCGATGCCTCCCATGCGGGTCCCGCTCATGCCGTATCGAAAGCCAGGACCGAAGATCCTCACTACGACATCGGTGAGGTTTCCTGGGAGGAGTACGAGCGCGCGATGCGGGCCGGGGAAGTCAGGCAAGATAACGGTTGAACCAGTCTCTTGCCGCCGTCGCCACCTGTTCGAGCTTCCCGGCTTCCTCGAAGAGGTGCGATGCTCCCGGGATGATCTTCATCTCTTTTTCGCAGGCGAGATTCAGGAAAGCCTCCTGGTTGAGTTCGACGACGATGTCGTCGCTGCCTCCGACGATGAGCAGCGTCGGGGCCGCGACCAGAGCCAGCTCCTCCGGACTTGCGAGGTCGGGGCGTCCCCCTCGGCTGACCACGGCCGATACGGCTTTCCCGAGTTTCGCGGCAGCCTTCAGCGCAGATGCAGCCCCGGTGCTTGCGCCGAAATAGCCGATCTTCATCTGTTTCGTCGCGCTTGACTGCTGCAGCCAGGCGGTTGCCTCCAGAAGCCTTGCGGTCAGGAGTTCGATATCGAAGCGCATTTCGTAATCGAGGTCTTCCTGCCGCGTCAGAAGATCGAGAAGCAGGGTGGCGAATCCGGCATCGTTGAGGATTTTTGCAACGTAGTTGTTGCGCGGGCTGAAGCGGCTGCTGCCGCTGCCATGGGAGAACAGAACGATCCCATGCGCATTCTTTGGCAGAGTCAGCGTGCCTTCGAGGTTTGCCTCTTTCGCGGCAATGACGACTTCCATTTCATGCTCCTATCCTGATCGGGATTCGCCTGCTGCCGAATTTGCCCCGGGTTTTCCCGAAGTTGCCCGGAATCTTGGCTCCGCAATCCGGACAATGCCCATCGGAAATCCTGTAATCGAGAAGCTCATGCCAGTCGCGCACGATGAGCGGCGCCCTGCATGAAGGGCAGGCAGTCGTTCCACCGTCCGTGTCGTGGACGTTTCCAGTGTAGACGAATTTGAGGCCTGCTGTTTGAGCGATCTTTCTTGCGCGGATCAGCGTGCCCTGTGGCGTGGAAGCGATGTCTTTCAGTTTGTAGTCGGGATGGAATGCCGTGAGGTGGAGCGGGACGTCGTCTCCCAATTTTTCCAGAATCCAGTCCGACATGGCCAGAATTTCCCCGTCGGAATCGTTCATTCCGGGAATCAAGAGCGTCGTGATTTCGAACCAGACATCGGTTTCGTGTCTCAGGTAGACCAGGGTGTCGAGTACCGGCTCCAGATTCGCGCCTGTCAGCTTGAAATAGAATTCGTCGGTGAAGGCCTTGAGATCGACATTGGCGGCATCCATTTTGGCATAGAAATCCCGCCTGGGTTGATCGTGCATGTAGCCTGCAGTCACCGCGACCGTCTTGATCCCGAGTTGATGGCAGGCATCGGCCACGTCCATCGCATATTCGGCGAAAACGACAGGGTCGTTGTAGGTGAACGCCACGCTCTCGCATCCGCTGTTTCTGGCCGCCTGCGCGATTTCCTCGGGGGAAGCCCGGTCCATCAGGCGATCCATGTCGGCTGCCTTGCTGATGTCCCAGTTCTGGCAGAATTTGCAGGCGAGGTTGCATCCTGCGGTTCCGAAAGAGAGCACGCCGGACCCCGGATGGAAATGATGGAGCGGTTTCTTCTCGATGGGATCGATGCAGAATCCCGAGGAGCGTCCGTAGGTGGTGAGAACGATTTTATCGTCCAGCCTTTGCCTGACGAAGCAGGCGCCGCGCTGCCCTTCGCGCAGCCTGCAATCGCGCGGACACAGGTCGCACTGGATGCGCCCGTCCTCGATTGCGTGCCAGTAGCGTCCCGGATAGATCGTCATTGTTCCTTCCATTTGGATACGGTGTAGCGTGAAAGTTTGATCTCGTCAGACCAGAAACTGCCGGAAAACCCCGCCTTCAGCTTGAGTTGCGCGAGGAAGGAGGAAGGTTCCGGAAGGCTTTCCCAGACCTGGGGCAGGAAAGTGCTTCTTCTATGACCGCACTCGAAAATGACGCCGTCGATGCCGGGGGCAAGTTGCAGCAGCGCATCCTGTTCGCTGGAAAAGGCGAGCGGCGCAGCTTGCGAGAGCAGCGAGACTTCGATTTTGATATGCGCATACTCCGCCATGCTCAGGGGAGGGAACCTCGGGTCTGAAAAGGCTGCCGCAATGGCATTTTGCCTGATGTCGAGAAGGAGGGGGCGATGAGCTTCCAGCGTGCCGATGCAGCCGCGCAAATTCCCGCCCAGGGTGAGCGTGACGAATGTCGCGCCCAATTCGCTCATTTCAGGCGGGCAATCGGGTTCCGGAAAATCGAGGCCCAGCCGGTTCGAGATCGAGGACCGCGCGATTTTTAAAAGAATGTCGCTCACGGGGCGAACCCGAAGGAGAACGAGGCGTAGCCCACTACTCGTTCGCGGCTTCCACAGGTGTCGCCGGAATTTCTGATGTCGATGAGCCGGGGGCGCAGGCCATGACGCTTTGCCGAGAGCAGAAGCGCGTTGACCGGCATTGCGCCGCAGGCCTGTTCTTGCTCCAGAACCGGATCGAGGGCCATGATCGATTCTGCAGTGGCTGCATCCAGTACCCTGGCCTCGTCGTAGGCATGAAAGTGCGAAAGATCTGAGCTTGCCAGTACCAGGGTTCCGGGTTCCCTGATGAACCTGTCGATGATATCGGAAACCGCTGCGGGGCTCACGTTCCCCACCAGAAGGGGAACGATGGAAAATTCTTCGAGAACGCGCTGCAGGAAGGGAAGCTGGACTTCGATAGCATGCTCCATCCGGTGCGCTTCCTCGCTTCCGAGGAAATTTGGAAGGGAGGCGAGTCCCCGGCAAACGGGGTCGAGGGGAATCGGCCCCAGGGGCGTTTCGAAAATGGAGGCGACGGGAAGGGCGATTCCCCTGAACCTGTGGCGGTGCGCCGGTCCCAGAAGAACCACGCGGCGGTATCCGCTTCCAATTAAGCGCGCGTAGGCGCGAGCTGCCACTTCCCCCGAATAGGCGTATCCTGCATGAGGGACGATCATGGCTTTCGGAAAGGGAGCGGCTTCCCCTGCCGCATTTTCCAGAAAGGCATCGAGGGAAGCTTTCAGCTCCAGCCTGTTTCCCGGATAAAACGACCCCGCACAGGCGGCGGGCCGTATTTTCTGCATGGTTTTCTCCAAATGCAGAATTGGACAAGGGTTTCCGGAATAGATTCCCTGCAAAATTTACACCCTCCTTGGAACTGAAGTATGATACGAAAATTCTGGGCACAAGGCTGCCAACCCTGCAGAAATCCATATGACCGACTTCAGCGACATCCACGAAGAGGTGCAAGAATCGTCGGATAGCGAGGTGCTCTTCCGGGCCATCATCGAAGCTGTTCCCGTTCCGCTCGCCCTGATCGATGACGAGGGGAAGATCACCTATCTTAACGGTGAGTTCATTCGGACACTCGGCTACACTCTTGCCGACATTCCCGATCTGGCAAGCTGGTGGATTCTCGCCTATCCCGATCCGCAATATCGGCAATGGGCGGCCGATAGCTGGCAAAAAAATATGGCGGAAGCCAAAAGGTCCGGCCAGCCTTTTACCCCGATGGAAGTCAAAATTGCCTGCAAGGATGGCACGGTTCGGACCTTTCTGATGAGCCCGGCTTTTCTGGGGGAGGGGTTCGCAGGCGTTCACCTCGTCGTGCTGTACGACATCTCCGAGCGCAATGCGTCGGAAGCGCGCTACCGGGTGCTGGTCGAGATGGCGCCGGAGGCGATTACCGTGCTGGATGTCGATCTTGACCGCTTCGTCGATGCCAATCTCAATGCGGAACGCCTTTACGGGTGCGACAGGGAAGAATTGCTGAAGCATTCTCCCTCCGATTTCTATCCCTCCGAGCAGCCCGACGGATTGCCGCTCGAAAAGAGCATTCTTGCCCACAAGGAACAGGCGCTGGCTGGAGAGGAAGTGGTGTTCGAGAGGATCATCAGAAACCGCGATGGCCGCCTCATTCCCTGCGAAATTCGCCTGGTCAGGCTGCCATCGGTCGACCGCCAGCTGATCCGGGCCAGCATGATCGATATCACCGAAAGAAGGGCCGCCGAGGCGCGCATCGAGCGCCTGACCAATCTTTACAAGGCGCTCAGCGAAGTCAACCAGGCCATCGTACGCATGGACGAAGAGTCTTCGCTTTTCCCCATGGTTTGCAAAATGGCGGTGGATTTCGGCGGGATGAAATTCGCGGCGGTCAGCCGGTTGGATGAATGCGAAGGTAGGATACGCCCTGTCGCGATGTACGGTGAAGGAAAGGAATACCTGGAAGGCATCGTCATGTCCATCGACGAGAATCTGCCGGAGGGCAGGGGGCCAGCCGGCATCGCCTTCCGGGAAAACCGTTTCGTGATCGTCGATGATTTTCTCAACGACCAAATCACCCTGCCCTGGCACGAACGGGCGGCCCGGTTCGGCTGGCGTTCCAGCGGAAGCTTCCCGATTCCTCGCGGAGGGAAGCCTTTTGCGCTCCTCAGTGTCTACCACGAAATCGTCAATGCATTCGACGAGGAAATGGTCGATCTGCTGGACGAGATGACGCGGGACATTTCTTTCGCGCTGGACAGCTTCGACCAGGAAAGGCAGAGGCGGCAGGCGCAGGAGGATCTCGCAGCGAGCGAACGTCATTTCAGGGCCTATTTCGAACGCGCCATGGTGGGGATGGCTGCGACGAGCCCCGATAAGGGCTGGATCGAGGTCAACGATGCGCTTTGCGACATGCTGGGCTATTCCCGCGAAGAGCTGGTTGTCATGACCTGGGCGCAGCTCACCCACGAAGACGATCTTGCGATGGATGAGGCGCTTTTCAGCCGAGTTTTGAACGGCGAGATCGACGAGTATGAAATGGACAAGCGCTTCATCCGCAAGGGCGGAGAGGTCGTTTACGTCCACTTGGCGGTGCGCGCGGTGCGCAAGGCGGGCGGGGAGCTCGAGTACACCGTGGCGATTGTCAAGAACGTCACCGCGCGCAGGCGCGTCGAAAGCAGGGAAAAATTGCGCAATCGCGCCCTGGAATTGCTCGCCAGAGGAGCGCCGCTTCGCGAAATCATGGAGCTCGTGGTGCATGGCGTGGAAGCCGAAAATCCCGCCATGCTGTGCTCCATTTTGCTGCTGGACGAGCAGGGCAGGCATCTTTTGACGGGAGCCGCACCCAGCCTGCCGGAATTTTATAACGCAGCCATCAGCGGCGTGGAAATCGGCCCGGGCGTGGGCTCATGCGGCGCAGCAGCGTATCTCGGCAAGCGCGTCGTCGTCGAGGATATCCAGAGCCATCCTTACTGGAGGGACTATAAGGGGCTGGCCTTCCAAGCAGGACTCGCTTCCTGCTGGTCGGAGCCGATTATCGGCTCTTCCGGCAAGGTGCTCGGCACCTTCGCCATCTATCATCGCAGCCCGGGTGCCCCGAGCGAAGCGGATCTCGCCATGATCGAAAGCACGGCCAATCTGATCGGCATTGCCATCGAGCGCAAGCGCATCGAGGAGGAGCTGGGGCTCGCATCGATGGTTTACCGCAACACCAGCGAGGCGATGATGGTGACTGACGAGGAGAACCGCATCATCGCCATCAACCCGGCATTCACCCAGATCACGGGCTACGGTCTGGACGAAGCGCTCGGGCGAAATCCCGGCATGCTGAGTTCCGGGCGGCACGATGCCGATTTCTACAAGGTATTGTGGCGCGAGCTCGAATCCACAGGCATATGGCAGGGCGAGATATGGAACCGGCGCAAGAACGGCGAAATCTATCCCGAGTGGCTGACCATCAATACCATCCTGGATGATAACGGCTCCACTCACCGTTATGTCGCGCTGTTTTCGGATATCACCGACAAGGTGCGCACCGACGAACTGATATGGCGGCAGGCGAACTTCGATCTGCTCACCGGGCTTCCCAACAGACGCATGTTCTACGACAGGCTGGAACGGGAGGTCAAGAAGGCGCATCGCGGGAATTTGATGCTCGCGCTGCTGTTCATCGACCTCGATCGCTTCAAGGAAGTCAATGACACATTGGGCCATCAGACCGGGGACATCCTGCTGGTCGAGGCGGCAAGGCGCATTGTTTCCTGCGTGCGTGAATCGGACACCGTTGCGCGCCTGGGCGGCGACGAATTCACGGTCATCCTTTCAGAGCTTCCGGATACCAACCATGTGGAGAAGATCGCGCAGAACATCATCGCGAAGCTCGCCGATCCTTTCGTGCTGGGCGATGAAATGGCCTACGTTTCCGCCAGCGTCGGGATCACCTTCTATCCGAACGATGCGCTCGAAGTGGAACAGCTTTTGAGAAATGCCGATCAGGCGATGTACGTGGCGAAGAATGCCGGGCGCAACCGCTTGAGCTATTTCACCAATGCCATGCAGGAGAAGGCGCAGTCGAGGCTGAGACTCCTCAACGACCTGCGCGGCGCGCTGGCTGCAGGCCAGTTCGTGCTCTATTTCCAGCCCATCGTGGATCTTTCGTCGGGGAACATCCGCAAGGCGGAAGCCCTGTTGCGCTGGCAGCATCCCCAGCGGGGAATGGTCAGCCCCATGGAATTCATCACGCTTGCCGAAGAAACGGGGCTGATCATCGATATCGGCGATTGGGTGTTCAGGGAAGCTTCCCGCTGGGCGAATCGCTGGGTGGACATATGCAGCGATTTTCAGGTCAGCGTAAACGGGTCTCCGGTCCAGTTCCAGAGCGAAGCGGGCGGCATAGCCCCCTGGCTGGATCACCTTCAGGCGCTCGATCTTTCCGGGCAGAACGTGGTCATCGAGATCACGGAAGGCTTGCTGCTCAATGCGGATTCCGGAATCACCGACAAGCTGATCCATTTCAGGGATGCAGGCATACAGGTCGCGATAGACGATTTCGGAACGGGCTATTCCGCCCTTTCCTACCTCAAGAAATTCGACATCGATTACCTGAAGATCGACCAGTCCTTCATTCGTGATCTGGCGACCGACCAGAGCGACATGGCGCTTTCGGAGGCGATCATCGTGATGGCGCACAAGCTGGGACTCAAGGTGATCGCCGAAGGCGTGGAGACGATGGAGCAGAAGCGCCTCCTTCAGGAAGCCGGTTGCGATTATGGACAAGGCTATCTCTTCTCCAGGCCGCTTCCATCTTCCGAATTCGAGGCGATGCTCCGGGCGAACAACGCATGACAAGGCATTTCGCGCTCGTCCCCGCTGCAGGATCAGGTTCCCGCATGAATGCAGCACTCCCCAAGCAGTATGCGATGCTCTCGGACAAGCCCATGCTGTATCATGCGCTCAAGGCGCTCTGCGATTTTCCGGGTATTTCCAGGGTTTACGCGGTTCTGGCAAAAAACGACAGCCACTGGGGGAAATACGACTGGTCGGAGTTCGACGACAGGCTGATACCTCTTTATTGCGGAGGCGAGACGCGCGCCATGAGCGTGATGAACGGCCTGCAGGCGATGGATGCCGAAGATGGCGACTGGGTGATGGTGCACGATGCGGCAAGACCCTGCATCGATCCCGAATCCCTGAAAAGGCTGGTGGGCGAGGTGGGATGCGACGAAACGGGAGGGCTGCTCGCCCTGCCTGTCGCCGATACCCTGAAAAAGGATGACGGGAAGGGGCGGGTAAAAGTCACGGTGCAAAGGGAAGGGCTTTGGCAGGCGCAGACTCCCCAGATGTTCCGCCATGGACTGCTCCTGGAGGCATTGGGGCGTGCGCCAGCCTCGCAGACGGACGAGGCAGGGGCAATCGAAGCGCTGGGCCTTTCCCCGAAGCTGGTGCCGGGCGACCCGCGCAACTTCAAGGTGACTTATCCTGCGGACATGGCGATGGCGGCAATGATTTTGGCAGACAGGAACAAAACATGAGAATAGGGCAGGGATTCGACGTGCATGCGCTCGTTCCGGGGCGCAAGCTGATCATCGGCGGCGTGGAGATTCCCTTCGGGAAGGGGCTCATGGGCCACTCCGATGCGGACGTGCTGCTGCATGCGATTTGCGACGCGCTGATCGGCGCGGCGGCACTGGGCGACATCGGCAGGCATTTTCCGGACACCGACAAGAATTTCGAGAACATCGACAGCAGGGTCATCCTGAGGAAAGTCGGCAGCCTCCTCGCCGAATCGGGCTACAGGATCGTGAACATCGACTCGACGATCGTGGCCCAGGCGCCGAAAATGGCGCCCCATATCCCGCTCATGGTCGAGCGGATCGCATCCGACCTCGGACTGAGTCGGCAGTCCGTCAACGTCAAGGCCAAGACCACCGAGCACCTCGGGTTCGCAGGGAGGGGGGAGGGCATCGCGGCCGAAGCGGTCGCCCTCATCGAAAGCCTCTGATGCGCGTTTTTTTCGCCCTTTGGCCGGACGAATCCGTGAGGGCGCATCTGGAGGAGGTCGCGAAGCTCCTGCACAGGGAATGCGGCGGAAAAAAGACACGGGGTGAATCCATCCATCTCACTCTGGTATTTCTCGGGGAAGTCGAAAAGATCGATCCGCTGCTCGAAATTGCCTCCAAACTGTCGGCAAACGCATTCGAAATCAAAATGGACCGCGCAGGCTACTGGAAGCACAACCGCATCGCCTGGGCAGGCATGGCGGAAAGCCCGGAACTTGCCGGTCTGGTGGCGTCACTGCAGGCGGCTTTGAGTTCTGCCGGGTTCGAATATGACGAAAGAAACCATTTTCCCCATGTCACCCTGGTGAGGAAGGCGGGGGAACCAAAGGCACTTCCCGATTTCGAGCCGTTCTCCTGGCAAGTGGCCGAATTCTGCCTGGTCGGCTCCGCGCCTTCCGGCTATTCCATTATCGGCCGCTGGCCGCTCTAAAGATAGATGCAGGACTCGAGGTGTCCGGTCAACGTCTTGGCGTCGATTTTGGTGTAATCCTTCTCGAAATGGTCTGAAACCATGCCTATCAGTGCCGGTCCGGCGTTGCTCTTGATGAGTCCCATGAACTGGGGAGGGGCGACCAGAATCAGCCTCTGGAATTCGTTCCCGGTCCTGCCCTGTTCGAGATCCCTGGCCAGTTTCATGGCGAATTGCTGCGCTTCGTTCTGCTTGGGATCTGTCGGCGGGACATAGGCGCCGTGCCCGTTTCCCGCACTCTTGTAGTGCCCCGGCCTGTCCGAGACCAGGTCGGAGGCTTTTTCCCGGCTCGCGGCATGCTCGTATTCCCTGAGCTTCTCCAGACCCTGTTTCGGTCCCCTGTTCATGTAAAGGCTGGCTGAACTTGCGTTGGCGACGAGGATCCACGTCGTGGTCATGATTTTCTCCCTTGTTAGGAATCTGGTTTCGAGGCATTCTTGACCGCACAATTCCATTATAATACAGCCTTGACTGGGGCCAGGCTTTGAACATACTCGCTTTCGACACATCCAACGAATACTGCTCCCTCGCCCTTTCCGTGGGGGGGGATCTCGTCGAGCGCGAAGTGCTGGCGGGACAGGGCCATTCCGAACTGATCCTTTCCATGATAGCGGATGTTCTCAATGAAGGGGGGATCTCGCAGAGCGAACTGGACGGCATCGCATTCGGTTCGGGCCCCGGCTCCTTCACGGGACTCAGGATAGCCTGCGGAGTCGCGCAGGGGCTGGCTTTGGGGGCGGGGCTTCCGGTTGTCGGCGTGGGAACGCTCCACGCGCTTGCGGAGGCCATGCCGGGCGAGCGAATTCTGGCCTGCCTGGATGCGAGGATGGGCGAGATCTATCATGCCGCATTCGAGCGCGTGAACGGGAAACTGGCCGTTCTCCTGGAGCCCGGCCTCTATTCCCCGCTTGATGCCCCGCAATTGCCCGGCACAAACTGGGCGGGCTGCGGCAGCGGCTTCGCGGCCCATGGAGATGCGCTTCTCCGGCGCTATGCCGGGCAAATCGACGTTGCGGATGCTGCACGGAGGCCCCATGCGCGGGAAATGGCGAGGCTCGCGATTGCCGAATTCGAGGCAGGAAACGGCATCGATGCGGCGCTTGCGGCTCCGCTTTACATCCGCAACAAGGTCGCGCTCAAGGAGTCGGAGCGTTGACTCTGGACAGCCTTTCATTTCGCCAGATGAGCTTCGAAGATCTCGACAGGGTGATCGAAGTCGAGAAGCAAATCTACGATTTTCCCTGGACACGGGGTAATTTCAGCGACTCCATCGAATCGGGCTACCATTGCGCCGTCATGGAAAGAGGAGGATTCCTGGCAGGATACGGCGTGATGCTGCTGGCGGCAGGGGAAGCAAGCCTGCTCAATCTGAGCGTGGCGAAAAACTGGCAGGGCATGGGCATGGGCAGAAAATTGCTGGACTATTTCGTTAAGGCTGCAAGGCGGGAAGGGGCGAACTGCTTCCATCTCGAAGTCAGGCTCTCGAACAGCGTTGCGCTCAATCTCTACAGGAGCGCGGGTTTTGGGGAAATCTGCGTCAGGCCGAACTATTATCCCGCGGAAAATGGCAGGGAGGATGCGCTCGTGATGAGGAGGGAACTTTGAACCGGATGGATGCTGTCATGGAAGAAATGGGGCTCCATCCCCTCTGGCGGCTGAAGCCGGGGAAGGCAAATGAATTTCCGGATGAGCCCGCGGCGATGGGCTGGGAGGAAATGAAATCGGCCATCGAATCCTGCACGGCCTGTCCCCTCCACAAGGGGAGAAACAGGACGGTGGTCGGCGTGGGGAGCGAGAAGGCGGACTGGCTTTTCATCGGGGAGGCGCCGGGGGCAGAGGAAGACCTGAAGGGAGAGCCTTTCGTGGGGCAGGCGGGGAAGCTGCTCGACAACATGCTCGCATCCATCGGCCTCTCAAGGGAAAACAACGTCTATATCGCCAATACCGTGAAGTGCCGCCCGCCTGCGAACAGAAATCCCGAGCCTTCCGAGATGGCAGCCTGCCATCCCTTTCTTTCCCGGCAGATCGAGCTTGTCGGACCGAAACTCATCGTTCTGCTCGGCAGGATCGCGGCGCAGTCCGTGCTGGACTCCGATGCCTCGATCTCGTCCCTGAGGGGGAAGGTGCATGCCTGCGGGAACATCCCGGCAATCGTGACCTATCATCCCGCCTATCTTTTGAGAAATCCAATGGACAAATCGAAAGCCTGGGAAGATCTCTGTTTCGCCAGGAAAGTCATGACGGGACTCTGAAGTCAGATCCGCTTCTTGGAGTACCCGTAGATCAGGGCCATCGTCGAACTGATGAAGAGGCCGAAGAGCACGATGATCCAGTCGATGTCCATGGCCGATCTGAGCATGCCGGCGTAGCAGCCGAGAAGTATCAGTATTCCGATGTTTTCGTTGAAATTCTGCACTGCGATGGAGTGTCCCGCTCCCATCAGGACATGCCCCCTGTGCTGCAGCAGGGCGTTCAGTGGAACCACGAAGAAGCCGCCCAGGGCGCCGATGAAGAAGAGCGCGATCGATGCGATTTTCCAGCCATCCATGAAGCTGATCGAAACCACGAGCAGGCCCATCATGATTCCCGCAGGAAGCGATTTGATGGCATGCTCGATCTTGATGAAGCGGGCAGCGAGCAGGGACCCCACGGCGATGCCGAAGGCGACGATGGCCATCAGGTAGCCCGATTCCTTGACCGTGAAATCGAGAACCTGGCTCGACCAGCCGATGACCACGAACTGCAGGGTCGCGCCGACGCCCCAGAAAAGCGTCGTGACGGCGAGCGACACCTTCCCCTGTTCATCTTTCCACAGTAGCTTGAAGACATGCCAGAAATCGTGCAGGAGGAAAGCCGGATTTCTCTTCGGCAGTTTGTGGTCTATCGGGACGCGCGGAATGAACAGGTTGAAGAAGGCTGCAATCAGGTAGAAGCCGACGATCATCTTGATCGCGAAAAACGGATCGACGGAGGAGAGCACGCCTCCTGCGATGAAACCGAGGATGATTGCCACGACCGTCGACCCCTCCATCCAGCCGTTCGCTGTCACGAGCAGCCCGGGCGGAAGGATTTCCGTCAGGATGCCATATTTCGCCGGCGAATAGGCTGCAGCTCCCGTTCCGACTATGGCGTAGGCATAGAGGGGCTGCATGCCGAGTAGCATCGCCATGCAGCCTGCGAGCTTGATCGTATTGCTGAGCAGCATGACGCGCCCTTTGGGATAGGCATCTGCAAGCGCGCCGACGAAGGGGGCGAGCAGGATATAGGCGACGACGAAAAATTCCCTCAGGAGCGGTTCGTGCCATTGTGGCGCGGACAGCAGTTTGAGCAGGGCAATGGCTGCGAAGAGCAGGGCATTGTCGGCGAGCGCGGAAAAAAACTGGGCGATCAGAATGAGGTAGAAACTGCGATTCATCCAGGTAGGCTGTGTTCTTCAAGATTTGCAGGAAAGATTCGGATTTATACCACGAAAGGGCTGGGCTGCGAAGAACTTTTGCCCGAGCCTACCCTGCCATCCCGATTTGTGATTGAATGGCGCATTGCGCATCGAGAACTTTATGAGCAGACCCATTCAAGCCAAAATCAGCCTCAAGGCGCTTTCTGAAAATCTCTCCAGGGTGCGCGATTTCGCCCCGCATTCCGGAATCCTGTCGGTGATCAAGGCGGATGCCTACGGACACGGCTTTCTTGAGGCAGCAGGCGCGCTTTCCGGCTCCGATGGATTCGCGCTGCTCGACCTTGCCGATGCGCTGAAACTCAGGGAGGCGGGCTTCAGGCAGAAAATCGTTCTGCTCGAGGGATGCTTTTCGGTTGACGAGCTTCGCGCTGCATCCGAAAACGGCATCGACGTCGTCGTCCATTGCATGGAACAGATCGGCATGATCGAGTCCGCCAATCTCCCGGGAAAAATCGGCGTATTTCTGAAGTGCAATACCGGAATGAACCGCCTCGGATTCAGGCCCGAGGTTTATCCTGAAGCCCTTTCGAAACTGGAACGCCTGGAGTCAATCGGAGAAATCGTGCTGATGACCCATTTCTGTTGCGCCGACGGGACAGCAGGGGTGAAGGCGCAGATGGATGTTTTCGGGGCGGCAACCTCGGCCATGAAATATCCGAAGAGCCTTGCCAATTCCGCAGCCCTGATCCGGTATCCCGAAACCAGGACGGAATGGGTGCGTCCCGGCATCATGCTCTATGGCGCATCCCCGTTTATTGACGAGGATGCCGGGAGCCTCGGGTTGGTGCCCGCCATGACGCTTTCCTCTAAAATCATCGCTGTGCAGCAAATCAACCCGGGAGAGGGAATAGGTTACGGCCCGATGTTCCGCGCAGATAAACCGATGCGTATCGGCATAGTCGCTTGCGGCTATGCCGACGGCTATCCGCGGCACGCCCCGAACGGCACTCCGGTTCTGGTCGGAGGCAGACTGACCGGAACGCTGGGGCGCGTATCCATGGACATGCTCTATGTCGATGTTTCGAAAATGCCCGATGCCGGAATCGGAACCGAAGTCGTGCTTTGGGGGGAAGGGCTCCCGGTCGAGGAGGTGGCAACTGCCTGCGGGACCATCAGTTATGAGCTCCTCTGCGCCATCGCTCCCAGGGTTCCGATCAGCTATTATTATTGAACATGGCCAAATCCAAAACCATCTATTCCTGTACGGAATGCGGCGGACAGAGCCCGAAATGGCAGGGCCAGTGCCCGCATTGCAATGCCTGGAACACGCTGGTCGAAACCGTCCTGGAATCCGCGCCATCCCGCTTCACCGCCGTTTCGAAAACGAGTTCGATCAGGCGCCTGGGGGATGTCGAGGCGGCCGATTTTCCGCGCTATCCGACCGGCATTGCGGAATTCGACAGGGTGCTCGGCGGGGGGCTGGTCGAGGGCGGGGTGGTGCTGATAGGGGGGGATCCGGGAATCGGGAAATCCACTCTGCTGCTGCAGGCGCTGTGCCTCATGAGCGGGGCTATGCGCGTGCTCTACGTGAGCGGAGAGGAATCCGCCCAGCAGATCGCGCTCAGGGCGAAAAGGCTGCAACTCGACGCGGGATCTGTCGGAATCCTGGCGGAGATCCAACTCGACAGGATACAAAATGCACTGCTTTCCAATAATCCCAAAATCGCCGTCGTCGATTCGATTCAGACCCTGTACTCCGATGCGCTGGCGTCCGCCCCGGGTTCGGTCGCCCAGGTGAGGGAGTGCGCAGCCCAGCTCACCCGGCTTGCCAAACAGTCGGGCATCACCGTGATCCTGGTCGGGCATGTCACCAAGGAGGGGGCGATAGCAGGCCCGAGGGTGCTCGAGCATATCGTCGACACGGTGCTTTATTTCGAAGGCGATACCCATTCCAGCTTCAGGCTGGTCCGGGCATTCAAGAATCGCTTCGGCGCAGTCAACGAGATCGGTGTGTTCGCCATGACGGAAAGGGGGCTGCGCGAGGTGAGCAATCCTTCCGCGCTCTTCCTTTCCCATCACGAGGCGGACGTTGCAGGCTCCTGTGTGATGGTGACGCAGGAAGGGACGAGGCCGCTTCTCGTCGAAGTACAGGCGCTGGTCGACGAAGCGCATGCGCCCAACCCCAGGCGCCTCACGGTGGGGCTCGACCAGAACAGGCTTGCCATGCTGCTCGCGGTGCTGCACCGGCATGCGGGAATCGCCTGCTTCGATCAGGATGTCTTCGTCAATGCCGTGGGCGGGGTGAGGATCAACGAGCCCGCATCCGATCTTGCCGTGCTGCTTGCGATCGTATCCAGCCTGAAAAACAGGGCATTGCCGAAAAAGCTCGTGGTGTTCGGCGAAATCGGGCTCGCAGGGGAAGTACGCCCTGTGCAGCGCGGACAGGAGCGCCTGAGGGAGGCGGCGAAACTGGGCTTTTCCCATGCCATCATTCCCAGGGCCAACAGGCCGAAGGGGGGAATCGAAGGCATGGAGATCATGGCCGTCGATCGCCTCATCGATGCGATCGGCTATTGCCGCTAGGCGCTGGCTACCAGGGCGAGCCTGATGAGAAGCTCAGGGTTTCTATCGCATCCACGTACAGCAGGAAGAAGTTCACCAGGATCGAAACGGCTGCGGTGATCTTCCAGGTGAGAAGCCGGTTCCTGCTCGCCAGAGGCGTTTTCCGGGGAGCCGGAATGCGCGAATTTTCGCCGCGTTCCATCGCCAGCAGGAACTCTTCCGGCATTTCGAAGCGCCGCTCCGGATCCCGCGAGACGGATTTCAGAAGGATGTTCTCAAGCCAGGAAGGAATGTCGGGGCGAAAGCGTGTCGGGGGGACAGGGTCGGCGAAACTCGGGATCTTTCCTGCCTCGATTTCGCCATAAGGGAATTTTCGGGTCAGCAATTGGTAAAGCGTGACTCCGAGCGCATAAAGGTCGCTCTGGATGCTGGCAGCCTGTCCGGAAAGGAGTTCGGGCGCCATATGGTTGGGAGATCCGGAAAAAGGTTCGGCCTCGTTGCCAAGAGCCGGATTCACAGCCGAACCCAGATCGAGGATGCGCAGCTTCCCGTCTTTTCCCAGGTGCACGTTCTCCGGCCTGATATCCCTGTGGATGATGTCGAGACGGTGAATTGCGCCCAGCGCCTGTGCCAGTTTGGTGCCGATATGGACAACTTCCGTGACGGTGAAATGATGCCTGTCATCGAGCATTTCGCCGAGCGTGCTGCCCTCGTGCCAGGTCGTGAGGAAATACAGGAAATGGCGGTTCTCCGGGGAGATGACCTGTGGGAAATGCTTGGAAAGAATCCTTTTCCCGAGCCATTCCTCCATCAGCAAATCGTTTCTGGCATGACTGTTCGCGCCCTGTTTGAGGGTTTTGAGTACCAGCATGCGTCCGCTCGAAGCTTCTCTAACCTTGTAAAGCAGCGTTTGTTCCGATCTGTGCAGGAGGTCGATCACTTCATAACCGTCGATGCTTTGTCTTTGCGAGAGGTGGGGGGGCAAGGGAAGGTCGGCTCCTTCCAGCAGCAGATCCTTCAGGGATCCTTCTGCTGTGTCGTCAATGCGTAGCACCTGGGCGGTGAGGTTGCCTTCGCTGCCCATATCGAATGCGCTTTCGACGAGGACCCTGGATGCCTCTTCCGGCTCGGGATGCTTCGCCAGAAGTTCCTGGAGTCTGTTCTGTCCCAGCGTTTCCCATACCCCGTCGGATGCGAGCAGGAAGATGTCTCCCTTTTTCAGCTCCCCCTCGGCGTAATCCACCACAAGCTGCAGATCGAGTCCCATGGCACGCTTGAGAACATGGCTGCCTTCGGTTCCTTCCCAGACATGATCGAGGGTCAGGCGGGAGAGCTCTTCGCCGCGCAGCCTGTAGATTCTCGTGTCTCCCACATGCGCGATGGTATAGCGGTTCCCTCTCAGTACCAGAAGGCTCAGGGTGCTCGCCATGCTCGAGAATTCGCGGTGGGAAGCCCTCTGCGCCAGAAGCCAGCGGTTCGTCGAAGCCAGGAGTTTGCCCAGGGCATGAGGAATTTCCCATGTTTCGGGAGTGTCGTAATAGTCGCTCAGCACGCTGAGCACGGAATATTCCGCTGCTTCCCGTCCGCCCGCTTCGCTCCCCACGCCGTCCGCAATCGCGGCCACGATGCCCTTGCTGGCAAGTAGATCCCCGTCCGGGGTCACCAGTCCGAAGAAATCCTCGTTCCTGTCCTTTCTTCCGGCCTCGCTGACTGCGCCAAATGTGATTTTCAGGGGCATGATGGGTGTCCCCCGAAGGGATGTCCTGGCTTCATTTCAGTTCCTTTCCTGTTTTTGTTCAGGAAAGCAACTAGCGTGCCAAAAAGAATTTTATGTCTATCCTTATGAATTTTAAATATTAATTTAATGCGCGAAAGATTCTTCAGAACTTTCGTGCACTATTGTCGTGCAAATGGGGAAGGATTAGGGGCGTGCGAGTCCGGCTTCGTACCAGGTTCTGGTGCGGTTCACCGTTTTCACCACCAGAAGCATCACCGGCACTTCGATCAGCACGCCGACCACGGTCGCAAGGGCTGCCCCCGACTTGAAGCCGAACAGGCCGATTGCGGCGGCGACGGCCAGTTCGAAGAAATTCGATGCGCCGATGAGCGCTGAAGGGCAGGCGACATTGTGCCCCTCCCCGGCGACCCGGTTGAGCCAGTAGGCGAGCGCCGAATTGAACAGGACCTGGATCAGGATGGGTACGGCAAGGAGCGCGATGACCAGCGGCTGCTTCAGGATCGCTTCTCCCTGCAGGGCGAAGAGCAGCACCAGGGTGGCTAGCAGGGCGAAAATCGACCAGGGGCCGGTTTTTTTCATGGCTGCCTCGAAGTTCCCGCCGGCCAGAAGCGATCTGCGCCAGAGCTGCGCGAGGGCGACTGGGACGACGATGTAGAGCGCTACCGAAGTCAGCAGGGTGTTCCACGGAACGGCAATCGAAGAGATGCCGAGCAGCAGGCCGACTATCGGCGCGAAGGCGAAAACCATGATGGTGTCGTTGAGCGCCACCTGGGAAAGGGTGAAAAGCGGATCGCCGTTCGAAAGCCGGCTCCAGACGAAAACCATGGCGGTGCAGGGCGCTGCGGCAAGCAGGATGAGCCCCGCGATATAGCTGTCCAGCTGGTCGGAAGGCAACAAATGGGCGAATAGATGGCGGATGAAAAGCCAGCCCAGGAAAGCCATGGAAAAAGGCTTCACCAGCCAGTTGACGAAAAGCGTGACGCCGATTCCCCTGACATGGCGCCTCACTTCATGCAACGCGCCGAAATCCACCTTGACCAGCATGGGGATGATCATCACCCAGATGAGCAGGCCCACGGGAAGATTGACCTTCGCGATTTCCAGGCGGCCGATGAGCTGGAAAGCCCGGGGGGCGGCCTGCCCGAGAAAGATGCCGGCAAAGATGCAGAGGAATACCCAGAGCGTCAGATAGCGCTCGAAAAAGCTCATTCCGCCTTCAGGCTCGGCTTTACATGGCATCTTGAAGCTCCAGGGCTTCGCGAACGGCCGGAACCAGCCTCGCGCGGATGTCGTCGAAAACCCTGATAAAACTTTCAAGGGGTTCGCCGTGGGGATCGTGGAGGGGAAGATGAATGCTTTTTACCTGCCGAGGGAATATCGGGCAGGCCTCCCTGGCGTTGTCGCAGACGGTCACGACGAGGTCGATGGCTTCATTCATGACTTCATCCAGATCCTTGGGATGGAGTCCTTCCACGGGGAGGTTCGCGAGCTTCAAAGCCTCGATGGCGCCTTCGGCCACCCTGGGCTGCGGCCTTGTCCCTGCCGAAATCGCACGGATCTGCCCGGCGAGGTCGTGGTTGAGGATGGCTTCCGCCATCTGGGAGCGGCAGGAGTTTCCGGTGCAGAGCACCAGGACTGTTTTGTTCATGTTAGGCTTTCCTGAAGAGTGCGGATTATTGGTCCTTGTCGCGCAGCTTGCCGATAGCATCGAGCTCGCGCTTGAGAGACAGGGTATCGAGCTTCTGGATCGGAAGGCTGATGAAAAGGGATATGCGCA
>JAJZRP010000069.1 GCA_021802655.1 Pseudomonadota bacterium | reverse complement strand
AATCTGAGCAGGCCCTTCAGGCCTACCGCGAGCAGGCGAACATCGTGGACACCAAGGGGATTGCATTGAACGGCGCCGGGAAGCAGCTCGACCAGATCTCCGTCGATCTGATAGCGGCCAGGCAGCGCCTCGCCGAAGCGGAAACTGCATACAGTCAGGTCAGGGGGCTTCAGGGTGAACCCATTTCCGCCTACGAATCGGTTCCGGCCGTGCTCAAAAACGTTCTTTTTCAGCAGGCGAAGGAAAGCGAATCCAGAGCCGAGCAGAAAGTGGCCGAATTGAGCCAGCGCTATGGCAACCTGCATCCGAAAATGATGGCAGCCCAATCCGATCTGAAATCTGCAAAGGAGAATCTCGGGAGACAGATCAATGCGGTGGTCGGCGCGATCCAGAACGAGTATGAAATGGCGAAGGCCAACGAGATCGCGGCAGAGCGTGCCCAGGGCCAGGTCAGGTCGGACATCCAGAACATCAGCAAAAAGGAATTCCAGCTGAACGTGCTGCAAAGGGATGTGGACAGCAACCGGCAGATTTACGACCTTTTCATGAATCGTGCAAAGGAAACCAATATCGGCGCCAATCTTCAGTCCACGATAGCGCGTGTTGTCGATTCGGCCATTGTTTCCGATGTACCGTACAAGCCGAAGAAAGGACTGATCGTCCTGCTCGCCGTCATGGTCGGGCTGTTTCTCGGGATACTGCTGGCCTTCCTGCTCGAATACCTGGATAACACGGTCAAGGATGGCGAGGACGTGGAAAACAAGCTCGGGCTCAATCTGCTCGGGGCAGTCGGGCTAATCGACAGGAAGGAGCCGGCTCGTGCCTTCATCGAAGATCCGAATTCCGGGTTTTCGGAATCGATCCGTTCCATTCGCACCGGCGTCATCCTTTCCGCGCTCGACGAACCGCACAAGGTGGTGATGGTCACCTCCAGCGCACCCCAGGAAGGGAAATCGACCATTTCCATGAATCTGGCCTTCTCGCTCGGCCAGATGAAGAAAGTGCTGCTGATCGATGCCGACCTGAGGCGACCTTCCCTGGGGAAACTGCTGAGCGATGAACCCTCAGCTCCGGGACTTCTGGATTATCTTGCCGGAAATGCGGAGATCACGGATTGCATTCACAAGACCATTGACCCCAATGTCTCCCTGATTCCTTCCGGGAAAGTGATGACCAATCCGCTCGAGCTGCTTTCGTCCAGGCGCTTCGGGGAACTCATCGAAAAACTGGGCGGGATGTTCGAAATGGTCGTGATCGATTGTCCTCCTGTGGCTGCGGTCAGCGATGCGCTCGTGCTTTCCAGGCATGCCAATGCCGTGATCTATGTCGTCAAGGCCGATGAAACCCCATATCAACTGGCGCTTTCCGGAATCAAGCGCCTGCGCGAAATCAATGCGCCCTTGCTGGGTGTGGTTCTGAACCAGGTCGATTTGAGAAAATCGGAACAATATGGCGCTTACCGATACGGTTACGCAGCAGCCTGAGCGCAATACGCCCATGGTCGATCTGCATTGCCATTTTCTCCCTGGGATCGACGACGGTCCGGCGTCTCTGGAAGATGCGGTTGCGCTGGCGCGCACGGCTGTCGAAAACGGGATCGGCAGGGTGGTGGTGACGCCGCACATTCATTGCGGCCGATACGAAAACGATCTGGATTCGATACGTCCCGTGTTCGAGATGTTTTCCAGGGAGATCGAAATCAGAGGCATTCCGATCAGGCTGGATTTCGCTGCGGAAGTGAGGATGGGTCCCGAGATCATCGAAATGATCGAAAGCGGAAGGCTCCCATTTCTCGGGATGCAGGACGGATACAGGATGCTGCTTCTGGAATTTCCCCATAGTCATATTCCGTTGGGGAGCGAAAAGATGGTGAATTGGCTTCTGCTGAGGAAAATCCGCCCGGTGATTGCCCACCCTGAAAGAAACAAGGATGTAATGCGGAGTCTTTCGAAAATCGTGCCTTTCATCGAGATGGGTTGCCTGCTCCAGGTTACGGCAGGCTCGGTAGCGGGAAACTTCGGCCCGTTTTGCCAGGATATATGCGTCAAACTGCTGGAGTCGGGATGGGTCTGGGCTTTGGCATCGGATGCGCACAATCTGGCGTATCGCCCTCCCGAACTTGAGGCGGGACGGGTTGCGGCCGAGAAAGTCGTGGGGAATGCAGCATCCTGGGCGATGGTGCATGACAACCCAGCGTCCATCCTGGAGAGTTATTCTGTCTGACAAATTTGCCCTGCTGTCGCTCGCTTTCCTGGCTGTCATGACGATCTGTGCAGCCGGAGCGGGTGTTGCCGATCTTTATTCGTTGCGCCCGCCCGGCGCGATGGACGAGCGGCCCGTTCAAAAGGTGGAAGCATCCAAACTGGTCGATGCGCTAGTGGCGACGAATGTGGCATTGAGGCTCGATCCCGGGAACCCCAGTTACAGGGAAGACAGGGCCCGTCTGGATTATTGGGAAGCGGAGCGGTCGGGGGGCGCGCGCAAAGCCGAACTGCTGGAGGATGCGCTCTTCCAGATCAGGAAGGCGATCAGGCTCAGACCGGTATCCCCCTATGGCTGGTCGACACTGATGCAGGTGAAAATGAGTCTCGGGGAAATCGATCCGGAGTTCTTTGATGCTCTGGACAATGCCTCGACGCTGGGCCCATGGGAACCTGAAATACAGCGCGCTGTCGCGGATGCCGGACTGAATGTCTGGGGCATGCTGACCGATACGCAGAAAGGGAAAATTCTCGACGATTTCAAGAGGGGAATGAAGCGCCAGTCCGCCGAGATGATGCGGATCGCGATGCGGAATCGGATCGGATGCATCATTCGTTCCGGGAAATATGCCTGCAATTGAAGCTGATTCTGACAATGCGCGTTTCGGGGACTATTTGTTCCGCGCTTTCCTGGCCTATCTCGTGTGGATTCCGCTTCCCATGGGAAGCAACCGTCCCTGGGCATGGGCCATCCTGGAAACAGGGGGTTATGCGCTGGCGATGGCCTGGCTCTGGGGATTCTACAGGGGGAGGCTGGAGTTGTCCTCCGTTTTCAGAAACGCGAGGCCGATCCTGATCCTGCTCGCCTGCTGGCTAATCTACACCTTGTTTCAGTTCATCCCCCTGCCCATTTCCCTGGTTTCGCTGCTCTCTCCCGAGTCTGCGAAAATGCATGCATTGGCCCGGCAGCCGGGCTGGATTCCGCTGTCCGTGGATCCCCATGCCAGCGCCGTGGCGTGGCTCAAGAGCCTCGCCTATGTGCTGGTTTTCGGTCTCTCGCTGCTCGTTGTGACGAGCAGGAGGCGTATCGAGTTGCTGGCTTATGCGCTCGTTTTCAGCGGCCTCCTGCAGGCCTTCTACGGCAGCCTGATGATGCTTTCGGGACTGGAATACGGATTCTTCATCAAGAAATTCTCCTATGTCGGCAATGCCACGGGCACTTTCGTCAATCGCAACCATTTTGCAGCTTATCTCGAGATGTGCCTGGCTGTCGGGATCGGGCTCATGATATCCTGTCTCGGCGGAAAACCGGCCATGACCCGGCGGCAAAAATTGAGGAATTTCATCAAGCTCCTGCTGGGAAAAAAGCTTCGCCTGAGACTCTATCTCGCAGTGATGGTGATCGCACTGGTGCTCACCCATTCGAGGATGGGAAACACGGCATTTTTTTCGAGCATGATCGCTGCAGGACTCATCGGTCTCGCCTTGTCCAGGCATGCATCGCGCGCCACGGTCATACTCCTGGTCAGCATGGTCGTGATAGACATTTTCATCGTGGGAGCCTGGTTCGGAGTCGAAAAGGTGGTGGCGAGACTCGAGAACACTTCCATCGCGCGCGATGCCGACAGGGTCGATGTCAGCGAGAATGCATTGAGACAATGGCGGGATTATTTCCTTGTCGGATCCGGAGGCGGGAGTTTTTACGCCGTTTTTCCGCGATATCGCAGCGGTGACATCGGCAATTTTTACGACCATGCGCATGACGATTATGTCGAGTTCGCGTCGGAATACGGCCTTGTCGGGATGCTGCTTCTGGGTGGCATTGTCTTATCATCGTTTGCGGCAGGGCTGCTTGCGCAATACGGAAGGCGCGATCCATTGAACAGAGGAATGGCCTTTTCTTCCACGATGGGAATCATTGCGTTGATGATCCACAGTTTTGTCGATTTCAACCTTCAGATCCCTGCGAATGCGGCGACATTCATGATTGTCCTCTCGCTGGGGTGGATTGCCTTGTATCTCGATACGCATGGCGCCTGAATGTGCTGCGTTTTCCATTCCCGGGGGATATTCGAGGTAGAATTGACCATGACATCAACATTTTTGGGATTGGGCGGATGAAATTATCGGTGGTGGGAACAGGCTATGTGGGGCTCGTGACCGGGGCGTGCTTCGCGGAGATGGGCAATATCGTGACCTGCGTGGATATCGACGAAGCGAAGATCGGGAATCTGAAGAACGGGGTTCTGCCGATCTACGAGCCGGGACTCGAGGAGATCGTGGTTTCGAATTATCGGGAAGGCAGGCTGAAATTCACCACTTCCCTTCCCGAGTCCCTGGATGGGGCTCAAGCATGCTTCATCGCAGTGGGCACGCCTCCGGAGGAGGATGGCTCTGCGGACCTCAAGCATGTACTGGCTGTAGCAACCGAGATCGGTCAGAACCTGAACGATTATTGCGCGATCGTCGACAAGTCGACGGTCCCCGTGGGCACTGCGGAGAAGGTGCGGGAGGCGATCCGGTCCGAGCTCGAAAAGCGCGGTGCGACCGTTCCTTTCGACGTGGTGAGCAACCCCGAATTCCTGAAGGAGGGGGCGGCGGTCGAAGATTTCACGAGGCCCGACCGGATCGTGGTGGGCTGCGACAGCGAGCGATCCCTGGAAGTGATGCGCGAGCTTTACGGGCCTTTCACGCGGAACCACGAGCGCCTGGTCCTCATGGGCATCAAGGAGGCCGAGATGACGAAATATGCGGCGAACGCGATGCTCGCCACCAAGATTTCCTTCATGAACGAGATCGCCAATCTTTGCGACAGGATGGGGGTGGACGTCGAAAAGGTGAGGCTGGGGATCGGGTCCGATGCGAGGATAGGCTATGCCTTCATCTATCCCGGATGCGGTTATGGGGGCTCGTGCTTTCCCAAGGACGTCAAGGCGATCATCCAGATGGCGAAGGACAGCGGGCTGGATCCCCTGGTGCTGAATGCGGTGGAAGAGAGGAATGCAGAGCAGAAGCAGTATCTTTCGAAAAAGATTGGCGCGCATTTCGGGGAAGATCTGTCAGGCAGGACTTTCGCATTATGGGGGCTCGCCTTCAAGCCGAAGACGGACGACATGCGGGAAGCTTCCAGCATCGTGCTGCTGGAATACCTGATGGAAAAAGGCGTGAAAGTCAGGGCCTACGACCCGGTTGCAATGGAAGTCGCGAAAAGGGAATTGCCTTCGAGGTGGTTCGAGAGCGGGAATCTCGAACTGGTTGCTCACCAGTACGACGCTCTGGTCGGGGCGGATGCCTTGCTTCTGGTGACGGAATGGAAGGCTTTCAGAACCCCGGATTTCTCCTTCATGGAACAGGTGATGAGGCAGAAGGTGATTTTCGACGGGCGCAATGTCTATGATCCCGAGAAGGTGAGAAAGCTCGGCTTCGATTATTACGGCGTGGGAAGGTGAGGGGTTATTTTTCTGGAAACAGGACGATTTTTGCGCCGATGCGCAGGTTTCGTGCGGAGACCGACCTGTTCCAGCGTTCGATGTCGGTGGCGCTGACCCCGAAACGGTGGGCGATGCCGAGCAGGGTGTCGTCTTTGCGAATGCGGTAGACCATGCCCTTCTTGCCCTGTTTCGGGGAAGAGGCGGGAGGCATCGTTTCGAGATTGCTTGCGAATATCTGGGCATTGTCCGAGGGAAGCAGGATGGATTTGGCCTCTTTGGCCGGCCAGACTTGCCTCGTCGCGCCGGGATTGAGTGCGACAAATTCGGAAACGGGGATCTCGGCAAGATGGGCCGCCAGCCTGATGTCGATATTCTGGCGCGTCCTGATCTCCGAGAAATAGGGCTTGTCCGGTATGGGGGCGAGATCCAGTCCGAATTTTGCAGGATCGCTCAGAACGTTCCTGAGTGCGATCAGTCTGGTATAGAACTGCCTGGTTTCAATAGGCAGATCGAGGCTGGCGAAGTCGGTTTCGAGTCCGTTTTCCCGGTTTCTGTGCAGGGCCCTGGAAACAGTGCCTTCGCCGGCATTGTAGGCGGCAAGGGCCAGTTCCCAGTCTCCGAACAGCGTATGAAGATAGGCGAGATACTTGAGCGCGGCATCCGTTGCAGCGACGATGTCGCGCCGCCCGTCGTATCCCTTGTCCGAGCGCAGCCCGAAGTTCCTTCCCGTTCCCGGAAGCAGTTGCCACAATCCCGCTGCATGATAGCGCGAATAGACGAGGGGGTTGAACCCGCTTTCGATCATGGGAACGAGCGCGATTTCCGCAGGCATGCCCCGGCTCTCGACTTCGCCGACGATATAATAAAGATAGCGCCTGCTGCGCTCGGCCAGGGTTTCGATGCTTTTCGGGTGGCCTTCGTACCAGGTTTCCATCTGCTGGACATTGTCAGAGTCTCCCGGCTGGGAGAGGGAAAAACCGTTCCTGAGGCGGTCCCACAGGTCGGAAGGCGCCGCCGGATCGTCGGTCGGCCGGGTCGCCGGGACATCTGCCGCATGGGCCTGGATCAGCCAGCCCGCCATGATCAGAGAAAAGAACAGTCGGATTTTCATCGGACTCAGAAGGCGTTCTTCCAGTTCCGGAGCGCAGTGAATACCTCAAGCGGGCTCGTCAGGCTCGAACCGGAATGTTTTGAGGCAATTTCGGCAACACGGGGAATGTCGCAGCGCAGGAAAGGATTGGTTTGTCTTTCGAGACCGATGGTCGAAGGAAGGGTGGGCAGATGCCTTTTTCGCAGGTCAAGTGCTTCGGCTTCGCGCCCGTGCAGGGACTCGTTTTCCGGTTCCACTTCCTTCGCGAAATGGATGTTGGCCAGCGTGTATTCGTGGGCGCAATAAACGCGCGTGTCCTCGGGAAGATGCGACAATTTCTCAAGGGAAGCATGCATTTGGGCCATGGTGCCTTCGAATACCCTGCCGCATCCGCATCCGAACAGCGTGTCTCCGCAGAAAAGCACGCCTTCCCCGTAATAGGCGATATGACCCAGCGTATGGCCTGGAATGTCGAATACGTCGAGCGTCATGCCGATTTCGGGGAGCGAAATCCTGTCTCCCCCCCTGGCCGGATGGGTCAATCCCGGGATGGATTCCCCTGCGGGGCCATGGATTTTGCAGGAGAAGCGCGCCTTCAGTTCGAGATTGCCTCCGACATGATCGGCATGGTGGTGGGTGTTGAGTATCGCGACGAGGTCGAGGTTTTCGGATTCGAGGTAATGCAGCAGGGGGGCGGCATCTCCAGGATCGATGGCGGCGGCGCACTGGTTATTTCTGGCTACCCAGATATAATTGTCCCTGAATGCGGGGATCGGTTCGATCGTGAGCATGCGGTAAAACCCCGGGAAAAACGAGATTATAGCTTAGCAGATATGACCGGTTTGGAAGAATGGTTTGAAACGCCTGTCGGGCAATACCTGCTCGGGCGGGAATATGCCTACTTCGACCAGGGCGTTGGGGATGTATTCGGCTACCATGCCATCCAGCTC
>JAJZRP010000068.1 GCA_021802655.1 Pseudomonadota bacterium | reverse complement strand
GGCCATCCATGCACAGGGCATTTGAAAAACCGGATAGCCTGATGGAATTGCTGGTTTATTCATTACTGATAGCTGCGCTGGTAATGATTCTCAAAAAATCACTATCTTGGGCCAGAAAGAAAGATCGGGTTGAGATGACGCAACGCCGACACGGAATTGACATGATCTGATTCGTCCCGGAATCAGATACGTGCATATAACTACTATAAGGGAGGTATGGAGATGCCAAATGCAGCATTCGGGAACACCAACAACATTACGGGAAAGATGAGATATCAATCCTTGCTGCTGCACAATTTCCGCGATATCCCCCAGATGAAGCGCCTCTCCGAAGAACAGAAATTCGAAATCGAGGTGGTCGGTAGCGTCCTCCCTTTCAAGGCGAATAATTTCGTGGTGAATGAATTGATCGACTGGGCCGATATCCCCAACGATCCCCTTTTCACGCTGACATTTCCAAAAAGGGAAATGCTGCTTCCGGAACATTTCGATGAAATGGCTGCCCTTCTGAAAAGAGGCGAAGACAGGTCGACGATCAAACTCGCCGCCGACAGAATCAGAATGCAGCTCAATCCGCATCCCGCCGGACAGATCGACCACAACGTGCCGTTCTTCCAGGGCGAAGCGCTGCATGGCATGCAGCACAAATACCGGCAAACCGTGCTTTTCTTTCCCAGCCAGGGGCAGACTTGTCACGCCTACTGCACTTTTTGCTTCAGATGGCCCCAGTTCGTCGGCATGTCCGACCTGAAATTCGCGAGCCGCGAGATCGAAAAGCTGGTCTCCTACCTGAAAGAACATCCCGAAGTCACCGACGTGCTTTTCACCGGAGGAGATCCGCTCATCATGTCAGCGAAGAATCTCGCAGGCTACATCGAGCCACTTCTGGCGGCAGAACTGCCGAATCTCAAACGAATCCGAATCGGCACCAAGGCGCTCAGTTACTGGCCCTACCGCTTCGTCAGCGACGACGATGCGGAAAGTCTGTTGACTCTTCTTGCCAAAATCGTCAAATCGGGAAAACAGCTTGCGATTATGGCCCATTTCAATCATCCAAGAGAGCTCGAACCGGAAATCGTGGAACAGGCCATCATGAAATTGCGGGCCGTAGGAGCGGAAATTCGCACCCAGTCGCCGCTTCTTCGCCACATCAATGACGACCCTCGTCTCTGGGCCAAGATGTGGAATGCCCAGGTAGATCTGGGGTGTATCCCTTATTACATGTTCATGGCACGCGATACCGGAGCGCGCCATTACTTTTCCGTTCCCCTTCTGCGAGCATGGGAAGTCTTCAGGGAAGCTTACCAGAATGTAAGCGGCCTCTGTCGCACGGTAAGGGGCCCCAGCATGTCCTCCAATCCCGGCAAGATCCAGGTGCTCGGAGCAGCGCAGGCGGGTGGGGAAAAGGTTATCGTTATGCGTTTCCTGCAGGGCCGCAACCCGGATTGGGTTCAGCGCCCGTTCTTCGCCGCTTGGGACGACAATGCGACCTGGATAGACGAACTTAAGCCAGCCTTCGGAGAGGAGAAATTCTTTTTCGAGAAAGAGATGGAAAATCTTTACAGGGAAAAACTGGATGCCGGTACGACCGGGGATTTCGAATAATGCAGATAAGATTGTCATCGGGGAGAGATGCTGCCGCCTGCCCGATAGATATCCCATGCTGCAGCCATTGTTAACACGATAAGGATATGACAGCGATTTTCAACTTGACCAAGAGCAGTGTGAAGCTGCAATCGACCATTCATCACGATGAATGACAAGACCGAATCCGGCGGCAAGATTCTGATCGTCGACGACGACACGGACCTTCTGCAACTTCTTTCCATGCGTCTTTCATTCGCAGGTTTCGAAGTCGACCAGGCGGAATCTGCGGAAGCTGCACTCAATATTCTGGACCTCTCGAGGCCACAATTGGTTATTACAGACATGCACATGAAAGAAATGGATGGGATGGCCCTGTTCGAGCATATTCGTGGCATTGCCCCAACCCTGCCCGTTATCATCCTGACTGCGCACGGCACCATTCCTGATGCTATTGCCGCGACGCAGCGGGGCGTATTCGGTTACCTGACCAAACCATTTGACAGCAGCACGCTCCTCAACCAGGTTAAGCGCGCCCTGAAGCTGTCTGTCCGGATACCTCATCAAGGTGCGCTGCCTCATCAACAATGGCGTGCGAATATCCTGACGCAAAGCGCAGTCATGGAGAATCTTTTGGCGAAGGCGCAACTCGTCGCGGAAAGCGATGCGAGCGTGGTCATCCGTGGAGAAAGCGGTACAGGAAAGGAGCTTCTGGCACGCGCCATCCACAGTGCGAGCGGGCGGGCGCACAAGCCTTTCGTGGCCATCAATTGCGCCGCCATTCCGGAACAACTTCTCGAATCGGAACTGTTCGGATATACCAAAGGGGCCTTCACCGGCGCGATGCGGGATCATACGGGGCTGATTCAGGCCGCTGAAGGCGGAACGGTTTTTCTCGATGAAATCGGCGATATGCCGTTAATACTCCAGTCGAAATTGCTGCGTGTCCTGCAGGAGCGGCAAGTCACTCCTCTGGGTTCCACGCAATCGCTCGCCGTGGATGTGCGCATCCTTTCCGCGACCCATAAAAACCTGGAAGATGAAGTAACATCCGGCAGGTTCCGGGAAGACATCTACTATCGTCTCAATGTGGTGGAGTTGGAAATTCCATCGCTTTCCGAGCGGCGCGAAGACATCCCGCTCCTCGCCAAACATTTCCTTTCCATGTTTGCGGAAAAATATCACAAGAAAGTGAATGGATTCTCGACTGAGGCGATGGAAATCCTGATCGGTGCATCCTGGCCTGGAAACGTGCGACAACTCCAGAATATCGTCGAGCAAAGCATCGCGCTCTGCACCAGTTCACTGATCCCACCTGCCCTGGTACACAAGGCGATGGATGAGGATATGCACGCGATTTCTTACGAAGAAGCAAAAAAACGATTCGAGCGGGAATATTTGATTCGCACCCTCAAGATTGCCGAAGGAAATGTGACGCAGGCAGCCAAAATTTCCAAACGAAACCGGACGGATTTTTACAAACTACTTCAAAGGCACCAAATCAAGGCTGCGTCTTTCAAGAAATGACTTGTCCGGCTTGTCGCCGTTACCGCACCTTAAGCTTCTTGGTATTCGGGAGCGTGTAGTTCTGCGTAAAATCGCTCAGATCATTGCCCATTTCCGGATGCCTGAGCGCATAAGCCAGAGTAGCCTGAAGAAACCCCAGCTTGCTGCCGCAATCGTACCGCGTGCCGTGAAATTGATAGGCGAGTATCTTCTCCTCTGCCAGCAGCGCTGCGATTCCGTCCATCAATTGAATTTCCCCGCCTGAACCGGACTGAACACGCTTCAGGTGATGGAAAATTCTCGGCGTCAGAATGTAGCGTCCCACCACGGCCAGCGTGGGCGGCGCATCGGCAGCATTTCCCTGGGGCTCGCCTTCGTCGCCGGCAGAAACCGGGTCCCCATCCCGGCCACCGGAAAAACCGCCTTGGTGATTTTTCTCATAAGGATTCTTTGAATTTAAAAATGACGTGCTGCAAATTCCTCGATTCAGGCTGAATGAAACTGATAGAGCCATGTTTCGCTCAGGGTTTTCCCCCAATGGCGCAGGAAGAGACGAATTTCTGCCGGGTTTGCTGCCCCTTCCAAGTCTCCCAGATCGAACAGCGTTCGCCAATGCCCCGGAACGCCATCGGGGACGGGCTCCGTGGCGACGTTGGAGATTTTGCCTCGTGAAGCCGTCAATACCGCCTCGGGCACGGCACCCTGAGGAAGCCTGTCCAGTTCTCCCCCCCTGAATTCCACCACGAATTTGTGGACTCCCTGAGGACGATTGGCAGGCTCGCCTCCTCGCCCGATGCGGGTGGCTACGCAGCGCGCCAAGGATGTTTTGAAGGGCTCTTCCGCCGCCCAGTGCAGGCGGTAGCGCAAACGATGGCTGGAGCCCGCGACAGCCTTTTCACGGGGCACCCACATGGCGACGATATTGTCGTAAAGCTCTTCTTCGGTATGCAGTTCCACCAATTGCACCGTACCCTCGCCCCAGTTTTCCAGCGGCTCGACCCACAGGCCTGGACGGCGCTCGTAATGCACCGCATCCAGATATTCTCCAAAACGGCGCTCCCGCTGCATCAGGCCGAATCCGCGCGGATTGTTGTCGGAAAAATACGAAACGTTGATGCCTTTGGGATCGATCAGGGGGCGCCAGACATGTTCGTTGGCCCCTGTCCACAGCGAGAGGCCATCCGAATCGTGCACTTCGGGGCGCCAATCCATCTGGAAGGGCTTGTCCTTATCCGAAAACCAGTACATGGATGTGGCAGGTGCAATACCGAAGCGGTCGATATCCTTGCGCAAAAACAGGTTGGCTTCGATCTCCATCACCACCCCGGTCTCCCGCGTCATGGCAAACCGATAGGCGCCGGCTAGGCTGGGCCCGTCCAGCAGGGCGTAGACGATCACCGTGTTGGAATTTTCCCTGCCGGGTTCGAAATAGAACCGGGTGAAAGCGGGAAATTCTTCGGGCTTGCCCTGTTCCACCACGTTGACTGCGATGCCCCGTGCCGAAAGCCCGTACTGGTATTCGTCGCCTATGGCTCGAAAATAGGACGCGCCCAGAAACGCGGCCCAATCGTTGTACCGCCAGTCGGGGTGCGACGGGCCGGCAGTGCGACTTTCCTGGATGCGAAAACCGGCGTAATGGGTTTGGGGCCCCATGCGCTTGGCGGGGCTCCCTGGCGGCATCTCGAACTGATCCATGTCGTACAGAATTTCCCGCATCGAGGCATGCTGCTGCTTTTCGTCCAGCGGCCTGTCAAGGCGATACATCTGCACCGAGTACTGAAAAAAGCGACCGGGATGGAAAAATTCGACAGGATACTGTCCGGGGCCGTCTGCGAAAAGAGCATACTCGGGTTTGAACCTGATTTGTCCGTGAGCTGCCCAATCTATTTTTTCCAGCACGTCGGTATCGGGCTGAAGCGCAGGGTGATATGGCTGGTGAGCCAACTGCTTCGCTTCTTCGATTAGCCCATTCCAAGAAAAAGAAGCCGGCGGACCCAGTTTCAATCCGGTAACGGAGGCCCGCGCCTCGGACCATGGAAGATCGGCCCAGGCAGCAGCGGCCATCAGGCCGAGAAATTGACGGCGATTGAATTCTGACATTCAAAATACCTCGATGCTTGTTCTTAAGAAACGTGCAGCATGAGCTGCATCTCATGCCCAGGCGCGCACCAGCACTGGCGGGACGATGCGCTCTTCCGGCGTAAGCAGCCAGTTGCGATGGCGCAGGGACTGGCCCCAGCGGGACTCGCTGGTGAACACCGTCATTGGCGCCGCCAGCAGCAGGGGCAATCCAACGGGGAGCAGCCACCAAACGGCATCGCGATGGGATTGGAAAACAGCGAAAAGCGCCAAAGCCACAACCGTCATGACCGGCATGAAACGGCGTAATGCATCGCTCCACAGAATGGATTGGGTTTCGCGCATGGGAGACTTCCATTCCAGATTCAGCCCGGTCAGCGCCGTGAGCACGAACAGGGTATGCGCGATCATGCGGATGGGGGCTTGCAGGGCCGACAGGCCGGCTTCCAGCAGCGCGCTTTTAATCAATGCAGCAGTACCGCCATAGGCCCCCTGCTCGCCCAGCTTCAGGATGGCAACGACCGCGAGCACACGCGGCAAAAATAAAAGGGCCAATGTGAACGTCCACAGCATATCCAGCGTAGAAGACATGCCGAGCCAGGGAAACAGGGTCGCTGTAGAAGCCTGCGGCTCCAGCAGCCGCAAACTCAGGCTGACCAGCAGAAAACCGAGCCAAAGTGGAGCGGAAACATAAGCCATGGCGCCCGTGAACAACATGGCGCGGTGAACTGGCTGCAGTCCAGGTTCGGTGATGAGGCGGAAATTCATCAAATTTCCCTGGCACCAGCGACGGTCGCGCTGAAGTTCTTCCATCAGGTTGGAAGGCTGCTGCTCGTAGCTGCCTTCGAGGTCGGTGGTTAGCCAGGTTTGAAAACCTGCGCGCCGCATCAGCGCCGCTTCAACGAAATCGTGCGACAGAATCTCGCCTGAAAGACCGCCGCTGCCGGGTAATCTGGCCAACGCACAATGCTTCATAAACGGTTCGACGCGGATAATGGCGTTATGCCCCCAGTAATGGGATTCCCCGAGTTGCCAGTACTGCATGCCGGCAGTGAACAGGCGCCCTGCCACCCGTCCGGCAAATTGCTGGATGCGGGCATGCAGTGTTTGCACCCCGCAGGCACGGGGCGCTGTCTGAATGATGCCAGCCCTGGGATGGGCCTCCATCAGGCGAACCAGTTTGGTGATGGCCTCCCCAGTCATGACGCTGTCGGCATCGAGCACCACCATGTAGCGGTAATTTCTCCCCCAGCGACGGCAGAAGTCCGCCACATTACCCGCCTTGCGCCGGGTACGGCGCTGGCGCACCCGGTAATAGAGTCGACAGCGCTCCCCAAGCTGGTCGCGCAGGGAAGACCAGGCCGCAAGTTCCCGAGCACGCAATTCAGGGTCGTAGGTGTCGGACAACACGTACACATCGAACAATCCGGCAGATTCGCTCCTTGCCAGAGACTCGCAGGTGGCGCGCAATCCTGCAAATACGGGCGCTGCAGGCTCATTGCAGATCGGCATGATGATCGCGGTACGCGCATCCCCGCTCAAGGTCTGGCTGGCTGTCCCGGCAAGGGAAAGTGCATGCGGGTCTGGACGCCATTGCACCCGGAACCCCATCAGCGCAGTCACAAATCCGGCCGCCACCCAACCGAACAATACGACAAACAGCGCCAGTTGAACGAAGTGCAGAACTGGGTGAGCGTTATTCGTCGATTGCGTATAGGAAAGCAGTTCCGCCGCCAGGATCGCGCTGGCAGCCACGAGCGCCAGCAGGATCTTTCGACGCCGGGAAGCCGCATGCTCCCATGCCTGGGCAATGTCCGGCATGCCTTGATCCTTGGCACACGCTCCGGACAGTGCAAGCCGAATGCCGCGCCAGAAGCCTGTCCATGGGCGAGGCGTCATGCTGCCGCGAAGCATGGGAGGAACGGTCATCTGGTGCAAAATTGCAGCAGGAATATCGTTTGGATTCATCTCAAGGCCCCGTGGTATGGTCTACCAACGACACGCAGCAATTATCGGACCAGAATCGAAAAACAGTCTTATCTTGCTGAATAATTTAAATATTGTTTATCCCATAAATATCCCCCCCCCTCCAGAACGGCACTAAAATGTTGCCCGCAGGAGACACGGTTCAAGCCCGGATTCGCGATAAAACCATAGTATTCTGATATTTCTGGATATTTTCATGTCGCCCAATTGAGACAGCGCAATCGTTCCTCGCGCGAGGGTCGATCGGCTCGCCCCCTGTTTCAGAAACAAGCAGTTTCCTCATGACGTTCATATTTGAGGGCGAGGATGGCCGCCTGATTTATGGCCTGTCAATCAGTGTGTAAATCAGCGTGCAAAAATGACCAGGTTTTCGGGGTAATCAGCGTCCAAATTTGATCACCCCGGAATGTGTCATCATCCGGCCTTTTTGGCCGGAGAAACCTGGAGTGATTTGCATGGAAACCATAGGCCAGATACGTCGCCGCCGCCCGCTCGACCTGCTGAGAATGTGGCACGACAAGATTGAAGCCTGGATGCTGGAGCAGGCTGGAA
>JAJZRP010000016.1 GCA_021802655.1 Pseudomonadota bacterium | reverse complement strand
AGGGCGATGATGCCCGCCCAGGCGAGGGCGGCAAGGTAGCCGTGGATCAGCCAGAGCGCAAGGAGCAGGACGGATGCCCCGAAAAGCCATTGCGCGGTGAATCGGTTCCGGATGATGTTCTCCCTGTAGGGCCTGTTAAAAAGCCCGTCACCCTTTCAGGTGACGGGCTTCATTTCAGACCCGGAAGGTCAGGCTGCCCTGATGTTGGAAGCCTGCTTGCCCTTGGGGCCCTGGGTGACTTCGAAGCTCACTTTTTGGCCTTCCTTGAGCGTCTTGAAGCCGTCCATGTTGATTGCGGAAAAATGCGCGAAAAGATCTTCACTGCCGTCGTCCGGGGTCACGAAACCGAAGCCCTTGGAATCGTTGAACCACTTTACTGTACCTGTTGCCATAACTTTTATATCCTTGCCGTAATAAAAAAACCGGGAGAAACCCGAATCGATGACCAGGTTTCAAGACCGCATACGACAAAGACCGCATAAAACCTTGAAGCCGAGCACATTGGGTTTTTACGCTACATGCCGGAGAATGTCAAGGGACGTGTGACGGAACCTGGTCTGGCGGCATTGCGATGTTCTCGACATCCGATGCCGGAATGGCGTTAACTGTTTCTGTATTGACTGTTCTGATGATAAATTTATGCTGCTCGCTGGCTTATGTAATCTTCACGATCCGGCGGCCCGGGATAAAAAGCGGAATTCGCATTCTCGGGACAGTGGACATCGGACAACCTGGATGCGTCCCAGCAGATGGTGGCCTTTTACGATTCGGAGCATGTGATGGTGAACCGTGTGCTTTGGGTGGGCGGGGCCTGAAACCTGGACTGCGCGCGCCTACGTGGCGGCTCCGGTAGGGGCGACCGCTGCGCTGGTCGCGCTTCCCCAATCCGCCCGAGCCCGGGTCAGATCGGCGGCACCCGATCGAGCTTCCATATCTCGCTGTTGTAGTCGAGCATGGTCCGGTCTGTTGAAAACTTGCCGCTGGAAGCGGTGTTCAGGATGCTCATCCTGGTCCAGTTTTCCAGGTCGGAATAGGCCCTTGCCGCCTTTTCCTGCGCATCCACATAGCTCCTGAAGTCCGCCGCCACCACCCAGGGGTCATCCGGGCTGTAGATCGAGCGAATGATGCCGTCGAAAATGTGGTGTTCGAACTTGTTGAAATGTCCGGATTCCAGCAGTTGCATCACGCGCTTCAAATCCTCGTCCCCTGCCACGATTTCGCGGGGATTGTAGTTTCGCCTGGCGGCCTCGACTTCTCCTGCATCGAGCCCGAACAGGAAGAAATTTTCCTTGCCGACTTCTTCCAGGATTTCGATGTTGGCGCCGTCCAGGGTGCCGATGGTGACCGCGCCGTTCATCATGAATTTCATGTTCCCGGTACCCGATGCTTCCTTGCCTGCCGTCGAGATTTGCTCGGAGAGGTCGGTTGCGGGGCAGATGGTTTCCATGACAGAAACCCGGTAATTCGGCATGAAGGCGACCTTCAGCAGGCCATGAGCCGATTTGTCGCTGTTGACGATGCTGGCCACGTTCGAGATCAGCTTGATGATGCATTTGGCCATGTAATATCCGGGGGCGGCCTTGCCGCCGATCAGCACCGAACGGGGCGTCCAGTTTTCGGTGTCGCCGCGCTTGATCCGGTTGTAGAGGTGGATGACATGCAGGATGTTGAGGAGCTGGCGCTTGTATTCGTGCATGCGCTTGACCTGGACATCGAACATCGAATCGGGATCGAATTTCACGCCGCAATGTTCTTCGACGGATTCGACGAGCTTCAGTTTGTTGGCGCGCTTCACTTCACGCCAGGCATTCCTGAAGGCGGCATCCTCGGCGTAGGGTGCGAGCTGTTTCAGTTCGGACAGATCCGTGATCCAGCCTTCCCCGATTTTCCCCGAGATCAGCTTCGCAAGATTCGGATTGCACCATGCGAGCCAGCGGCGCGGTGTGACGCCGTTGGTCTTGTTGTTGAATTTCTCTGGAAAGAGCTCGTAAAAGTCCCTGAAAAGCCCTTTTTTCAGCAGGTCGGAATGGAGTTCGGCCACGCCGTTCACCGAGAAGGATCCCGCGATCGCGAGATAGGCCATACGCACGTGGGGGATATCGCCTTCCTCGATGAGCGACATCCTGGCTTGCCTGTCGCTGTCCCATGGCCAGCGGTTCGCTACCATGGTGAGATGCCGCGCGTTGATCTCAAAGATGATTTCGAGCAGCCTCGGCAGCAGCTTTTCGAACATCCTGACCGGCCATTTTTCGAGCGCCTCGGGCAGCAGGGTATGGTTGGTGTAAGCCATGGTTTTGCTGGTGATGTCCCAGGCCTCATCCCATCCAAGGCCGTGTTCGTCCATCAAAAGGCGCATCAGTTCCGCAACCGCGCAGGTCGGATGCGTGTCGTTGAGCTGGAAGCAGTTCTTTTCGGCGAATTCGGAAAAATCGTGGCCGTGGGACCCGGTCCAGCGCTGCAGCACGTCTTGCAGGCTCGCGGAGGCGAGGAAATATTGCTGCCTGAGCCGCAGTTCCTTGCCGTTTTCGCTGGCGTCGTTGGGATAGAGCACCATGGTGATGTTTTCGGCAGCATTTTTCGCGGAAACCGATTCGGCATAGCCTCCTGCATTGAATTCCGCCAGATTGAATTCGTCCGTGGCTGCTGCCTTCCAAAGCCTCAAGGTGTTGACCGTGCCGTTCTTGTAGCCGGGAATGGGTACGTCGTAGGGAACGGCCAGAACGTCGCTTGTATCCACCCAGCGCATCCTCAATTGCCCGTTGTCGGACCGGTAGGATTCGCTGCGCCCGCCGTAATGGATGCGCTGCATGTATTCGGGCCGCTCGATTTCCCATACATTGCCGTCCCTCAGCCAATGGTCGGGTTCCTCGACCTGGTAGCCGTTGACAATGATCTGCCTGAACATGCCGTATTCGTAGCGGATGCCGTAGCCCATGACCGGGAGTTGCAAGGTGGCGCAACTGTCGAGGAAGCAGGCTGCGAGGCGGCCGAGTCCCCCGTTTCCGAGCCCGGCATCTTTCTCTTTTTCGGTCAATTCTTCGAGCACCAGTCCCAATCCCATCATGGCGCGTTCGGTTTCGTCGGTGACGCCCAGATTCAGCATGGCATTGCCGAGCGCGCGGCCCATCAGAAATTCGAGGGAAAGATAATAGGTCTGCTTGCAGTCCGTTTCCTGGTAGGCGTACCGGGTTTTTTTCCACCGCTCCATCAGCCTGTCGCGCACGGTAAGGGCGAGCGCACTGTAGACGTAGTGCACGGATTTCGAGTACTTGTCGCGTCCCAGGGTATGGGTGAAATGGCGCCTGAAATCTTCGACGAGGTCTCCTCGCGACATACCCAGGGGCGGCAGCTCGGTGATGTTGGGAACGGGCTTGCTTCTGGTCAGCGGTTTGTTGGGCATGATGAACGAATGGGAATCTGGTGTCATGATTCTACTCCAAAAGGGGCGTTATCCTTTGTGAAATGTTTTAGAATGAGTCATTACACAATAGCTTTGATGGAGGTGAAATGCCGGTTCGGATTGTGGAGACAATGCCTTTTGACGACCAGCGCCCAGGCACTTCGGGGCTGCGCAAGAAAGTCGCAGTATTCAGGCAAAAGCATTATCTGGAGAATTTCGTCCAGTCGATTTTCGACAGCATCGCTGCGCCCCCAGGGAGCGCCCTGGTGCTCGGAGGAGACGGACGCTATTACAACCGGGATGCGATCCGCATCATCGTCGGCATGGCGGCAGCCAACGGTTTTTCCAGGGTGATCGTGGGAATGGGCGGCATTCTTTCCACGCCTGCTGCATCCCTGCTGATCCGCAAGCGCGGTGCTTTCGGGGGCATCATCCTGTCTGCGAGCCACAATCCCGGCGGGCCCGAAGGGGACTTCGGGATCAAGTACAACTCCGGGAACGGCGGGCCTGCGCCAGAGAAACTGACGGAGGCGATTTTCGCGAAGAGCCGTTCCATTTCGCAATACAGGATTCTCGATGGCGTCACAATCGACCCGGACAAAATCGGGGAGACGATACTCGGAAACATGGTCGTGGAAGTGATCGACCCGGTTTCGGATTATGCAGAACTGATGGAATCCCTTTTCGACTTCGAACTGATGCGGAATTTGCTGCAGGGGGATTTTTCGATCTGTTTCGATGCCATGCATGCGGTGACCGGTCCCTATGCCCGCGAGATCCTGGAGAACAGGCTGGGGGCGAAGCCGGGTTCGGTGGTAAATGCAATTCCTCTTGCCGATTTCGGGGGAGGGCATCCGGACCCCAATCTCACCTATGCTGAAGACCTGGTGAAGGTCATGTACGGCGGAAATTCGCCCGATTTCGGCGCGGCATCCGACGGAGACGGGGACAGGAACATGATTCTGGGAAGGCATTTTTTCGTCACCCCTTCCGACAGCCTGGCCGTCATTGCAGCCAATGCGCACCTCGTTCCGGGCTACCGGGAAGGGTTGAGTGGCGTCGCCCGTTCCATGCCGACATCGGGCGCCGTGGATCGGGTCGCAAAATCCCTGAATATCCCCCTGTTCGAGACCCCGACCGGATGGAAATTCTTCGGCAATCTGATGGATGCGGGGCGCGTCACGCTTTGCGGGGAAGAGAGCTTCGGCACCGGGTCGAGTCACGTCAGGGAAAAGGACGGGCTGTGGGCGGTGCTGTTCTGGCTCAACCTGATCGCGGCAAAGCGCATGTCGGTTGAGGCGATATTGAAGGAGCACTGGAAGCAGTTCGGGCGCAATTTCTATTCGCGCCACGACTACGAAAACCTTCCCCTGGAAGCGGGGAAGGATGTGATCGAAACCGTGCGAGCCCGCTTTCCCGATCTTGCCGGGAGCATCCTCGGAAAATACCGGGTGGATTTCTGCGACGACTTCAGCTATCTCGACCCGATCGACGGCAGCCTGAGCGTGGGACAGGGACTGCGCATTATCTTCACCGACGGCTCCCGCATCGTCTACAGATTGTCTGGGACCGGAACCGAGGGAGCGACCCTCAGGATCTATCTCGAATCCTTCGAGATGGATTCTGCAAGGCATGGACTGGACGCCCAGGATGCGCTTCTTGATCTGATTTCGATCTCGCGGGAAATCTCCAGACTCGAAGAAAAAACCGGAAGAGTCACGCCCACCGTGATTACCTGAGCGCGGATTTCATGCGCTGCAGGGCTGCAGCAAGGCGCGATCTCGGGCAGCCGAAATTGAGCCGGACGAATCCATGGCAGCCGAAATCCGCGCCGTCCGAGAGGCCCACTCCGGCCTTTTCGAAGAAAAGCGCGGGATTTTCGATATGCCTCGCATCGATCCAGGCGAGGTAGGTTGCTTCCACATGCGCCATGGCAAGTCCCATTTGTGGGATCGATTGCTCGACGAGATCCCGGTTTTTCGCAAGGTAATCGATCAGGTCAAGATGCCATTTACTGCAATCGCGATAGGCGGCGAGAGCAGCCGTGTAACCCAGGGCATTCACATGCGGTACGATGCCGGCCATGGCCCTTGAAAAGCGCTGCCTCAAACTTGGGTCCGGAATGATCGCGAAGGAGACGGAAAGCCCCGGGATGTTGAAGGTCTTGCTCGGCGCCATCAGGGTGATGGTGCGTTTTTCGATTTTCCTGGAGAGGGATGCTATCGGCACATGCCTTTTTTCGCCATCGAGCAGGAGGCCGCAATGGATTTCGTCCGAGCAGATGAAAAGGTCGTGTTTTTCGCAAAGCTGCGCGATTTTCGAAAGCTCATCTTCATCCAGCACCCTTCCCACCGGGTTGTGCGGATTGCAAAGCAGGAAAAGCCGGCTTTGCGGCAGGATCGCACGCTCCAGAGCCTCGAAGTCGTACTCCCACCGCCCATTTTGCTGAACGAGGGCGGCTTGCGAAACCGAAAGCCCGGAATGAACCGGCGCTGAAAGGAAGGGGGGATAGATAGGCACCGCCGTGACGACGTTCTCACCCTTTTCGCAGGTTGCCCTGCAGGCGAGATTGAGTCCGGCGACAAGCCCCGGCAGCCAGAGGACGGCCGCATTTTCGACCTGCCAGCCGTATTCGGCTTCCAGCATGGATACGACGGCTCGGGTGAGTTCATCCGGAGGATGGGTGTAGCCGAAGATGCCGTGTTCGATGCGATGCCCCAGCGCCTCGACGATGGCAGGAGGCGCCCTGAAGTCCATGTCGGCGACCCATAGCGGGAGGATGTCTTTTTCCCCGTATTGGTCCCATTTGATGCTGGACGTGCCGCGCCTGTCGATGATTTCGTCGAATCCGTGGTCAGACATGGGATTCGAATTCGTCCCTGTACTGGTCCGCGCTTTCGACATAATGACGGGCGTTCGCCCTTATCGCTTCGATTTCTTCCGCCGTCAATGCCCTGATCACCTTTCCCGGGGAGCCCACGACCAGGGAACCATCCGGCACGATCTTGCCTTCCGTGACCAGGGTATTGGCGCCGATCAGGCAGTTTTTGCCTATTTTCGCACCGTTCAGGACCACGCTCCTGATTCCGATCAAGGTGTCGTCCCCGACAGTGCAGCCGTGCAGCACGGCGGCGTGTCCCACCGTCACGCCGCGGCCTATTTCCAGCGGGCAGCCCGCATCGACATGCAGCACTGCGCCATCCTGGACATTGGTGTTTTCCCCGATGCGGATAGTATCGACATCCCCCCTGACCACAGCGCCGAACCAGATGCTGACGTTGTTGCCGAGCACCACACTGCCGACCACGGTGGCGTTTTCCGCGACGAAATATTCGCCCTGCAATTGAGGGGTTTTGCCCGCCACCCTAAAGATCATTCGGCAATTCCCGCTGCAGCGATCCGTCCGTCCTGGATCGAGGTGACGCCGCTCACGCCGATCGCCCCCACCATTTCCCCGTCGAGCACTATGGGCAGCCCTCCCTCGACGGGGATCATGCCGGGCAGGGCGAGCACTCCGAGCCTGCCGTCCGTGATCCGCTTTTCCCATTCCTTGGTAGGGCGCCTGAAGGCGATGGCCGATTTTGCCTTGGCGATGGCAATCTCCACGCTGCCGAACTGGGTGCCGTCGGCCCGCTCCAGATAGAGGAGATGTCCTCCATCGTCGACGATGGAGACGACGACCGGCCATCCGTTGGCGTCCGCCTCGCGCCTTGCAGCTTCCGCTATTTCTTTGGCTTTGGATAAGGTCAGTTTTTTCATGAGTTCAAAGGAGCGGCACGATAAGCAGCGCCACGATGTTGATGATCTTGATCAGGGGATTGATGGCGGGGCCTGCGGTATCCTTGTAAGGGTCGCCCACCGTGTCGCCGGTGACGGCAGCCTTGTGCGCTTCCGAGCCTTTCCCGCCGTAATTGCCCTGTTCGATGTATTTTTTGGCATTGTCCCATGCTCCGCCCCCGGTTGTCATCGAAATCGCGACGAAAATGCCGGTGATGATGGCGCCGACCAGCACCCCGCCCAGGGCCTGCGGTCCGAGCAGGAGGCCGACGGCAACCGGAACCGCAACCGGCAGCAGGGAAGGGACGATCATTTCGCGGATCGCAGCGCGGGTCAGCATGTCCACCGCCTTCGAGTAGTCGGGTTTTGCAGTTCCCGCCATGATGCCCGGGATTTCCCTGAACTGGCGTCTGACTTCGACCACGACCGACCCTGCTGCCCGCCCCACCGCCTCCATGCCCATCGCGCCGAAAAGATAGGGCACCATCCCGCCGAGAAAGAGCCCGATGATCACCCTGTGGTCGGAAAGGTCGAAAGAAAGCATTTCGCCCTTTGCCGAAAGCGCATGGGTATAGTCGGCGAACAGGACCAGTGCGGCAAGCCCTGCAGAACCTATGGCATAGCCCTTGGTCACCGCCTTGGTGGTGTTGCCCACCGCATCCAGCGGATCGGTGATGTTCCTGATCTCTTCGGGCAGCTCGGCCATTTCGGCTATCCCGCCCGCATTGTCCGTGATCGGACCGTAGGCATCGATTGCCACGATGATGCCGGTCATCGAAAGCATGGCGGTTGCGGCAACTGCGATGCCGTAAAGCCCTGCCAGCCAGTAGGCTGCGCCGATCGAGGCGCAGACCGAAAGCACCGGAAGGGCCGTGGACTTCATGGAAACGCCGAGCCCAGCGATGACATTGGTACCGTGCCCCGTGGTGGAAGCCTCCGCGATATGGCGAACCGGGGGATATTCCGTTGCCGTGTAGTACTCGGTGATGAGCACCATCGCGCCGGTGAGGAAAAGCCCGATAAGGGAACTCAGGTAGAGATCCAGCGGCCCCACGAATCTTTCTCCTTCCATGATGCCTTCACCCATCAGCCAGAAGGTGATGGGATAGAAGGCAAGAAGCGCGAGTGCGCCCGAGACGATGAGACCGCGGTAGAGCGCATTCATGATCTTGCCGCCTTCTCTCGCCTTGACGAAAAAGGCGCCGATGATCGATGCGATAATGGAGAAGCCGCCGAGGGCGAGCGGGTAGACCACGGCCTTGTCCTGCGCTTGTACGCTCGCCCCCTTCATCATCATGGCGCCAAGCAGCATGGTGGCGATCAGGGTAACGGCATAGGTTTCGAAAAGATCCGCTGCCATGCCGGCGCAATCCCCCACGTTGTCGCCGACGTTGTCTGCGATCACCGCGGGATTTCTGGGGTCGTCCTCGGGAATTCCGGCTTCCACCTTGCCCACGAGGTCAGCCCCCACATCCGCACCCTTGGTGAAGATGCCGCCCCCGAGCCTGGCGAAGATGGAAATCAGCGATCCGCCGAATCCGAGCCCGATCAGGGGATCGAGTGTGCCTGATTCGGCCCCGCCGCCAGAGAGCCAGGCATAGTAACCCGCCACCCCGAGAAGTCCCATGCCCACGACCAGGAGCCCCGTGATGCTTCCGCCCCTGAATGCGACATTGAGCGCGGCATTGAGGCCATGCCTCGCAGCTTCTGCGGTTCTGACGTTGGCGCGCACCGAAACGTTCATGCCGATGAATCCTGCGGCACCCGAGAGCAGTGCGCCGATGGCGAAGCCGATTGCAGTCTTCCAGCCGATCGCAATGCCGATCAGCAGGAAAAGAACGAAGCCCACCAGGGCGATGGTGGCATACTGGCGTTTGAGGTAGGCGGTGGCGCCTTCCTCGATTGCGGAAGCGATCGCTTGCATTCTTTCGGAGCCGGCAGGCTGGTCAAGAATCCATTTGCCGGACAGGATGCCGTAGAGAATTGCGGTTGCGGAACACGCGAGGGCGAATATCAGACCGGCGGACATCATTGCCTCCTTTTTTCAATCTTTCAGATCCGGAATTCCCCCGCGAGTTTTTTATCGACGGCGATATTCCTGAGCCTCACATAGTCGGGGAGCCCATTCCGATAAGGCGGATAATCTTCTCCTGCGATCAGCGGCAGCAGGTAGCGCCTGCAGGCTTCGGTGATGCCGAAACCGTCTTCAGAGATGAAGTTTGCGGGCATTTTCTTTTCCACGTTCGCAACATCCTTCAGTTCGGCCACGCCGATTTTCCAGGAATAGGGCTGGTCGGATTTCCTGACGATGGTCGGCATGACGGAATTTTTTCCGGAGAGCGCGAGTTCCACTGCGGCCCGTCCGACCGCATAGGCCTGTTCGACATCCGTTCTGGAGGCGATATGGCGCGCCGCACGCTGCAGGTAATCGGCAACCGCCCAATGGTATTTGTAGCCCAGCTTTTCGCGGCAAAGATTGGCGATGAGGGGTGCGACGCCGCCCAGTTGGGCATGACCGAAAGCATCCTTCAGGCCCTGGTCGGAAAGGAATTTCCCCTCCTTATCCTGAACGCCTTCGGATACCACGATGGAGCAGTAGCCATGGCGCCTCACCATTTCGTCCACGCGAAAGAGGAAGCCGGCTTCGTCGAAAGGCACTTCCGGAAACAGGATCACGATGGGCAACGGGCAATCTGCGCTGCCGGCAAGCCCCCCTGCTGCTGCGATCCAGCCTGCATGGCGTCCCATCACTTCGATCACGAAAATTTTGGTCGATGTCTTGGCCATGGAAGCCACGTCGAAGCTCGCTTCCTTCACCGAAGTGGCGATGTATTTGGCGACCGAACCGAATCCCGGGCAACAGTCGGTGACAGGCAAATCGTTGTCCACCGTTTTCGGGACATGGACTGCGATGATGGGATAGCCGAGCGTGCTCGATAGCTGGGAAACCTTGAGGCAGGTGTCGGCGGAGTCCCCCCCGCCATTGTAGAAAAAGTAGCCGATGTCGTGGGCCCTGAATACCTCGATCAGGCGCTCGTACTGGGCCTTGTGGGTATCCAGCCCCTTGAGCTTGTAGCGGCAGGAACCGAATGCGCCGGACGGGGTGTGTTTCAGGGCCGATATCGCATCGACGGGTTCGAGGGAAGTGTCGATCAGGTCTTCCTGGAGCGCGCCGATGATGCCGTTTCTCCCGGCATAGACCCTGCCTATCCTGTCCGGATGTGCGCGTGCCGTTTCGATCACGCCGCATGCGGATGCATTGATGACCGAAGTGACCCCCCCGGATTGGGCGTAGAAAGCGTTTTTGGCGGCCATGTCGTTCCTTTCTGGTAATATTTTAAAGTCTAGAACATTCCAGATACATTTTGCCGAAAATGCCTTTCCGGGGAACCCCCTGAGGTTCTTCAGGCGGCAAGCGCTTTTAGGATTGCGTCCCTGATTTCTTCGACTGTACCGATTCCGGATATTTTCACATATCTGGGCGCGCGCTCATCCCCCTGTCTTGCCCAGGCCGAATAATAGTCGACCAGCGGTCTTGTCTGGGAATGGTAGACTTCCAGGCGCTTCTTGACCGTCTCCTCGCTGTCGTCTTCGCGCTGGATCAGCGCTTCTCCGCTGACATCGTCGCGCCCTTCCGTTTTGGGGGGATTGTAAAGAATATGGTAAGTCCTGCCCGAGGCGAGATGGACGCGCCGCCCGCTCATGCGCTTCACGATTTCTTCGTCCGGGACATCGATTTCGACCACGTAATCGACGTCTATCCCGGCCTCCTTCATCGCTTCGGCCTGGGGGATGGTGCGGGGAAAGCCGTCCAGAAGAAATCCGCGGCTGCAGTCGGGATTCGTTATCCTGTCCTTGACGAGACCGATGCAGATGTTGTCCGAGACCAGCTTGCCGGAATCGATGATTTTTTTCGCCTCCATTCCCAGGGGAGTGCCGGCTGAAACGGCTGCCCGCAGCATGTCGCCTGTCGAAATCTGGGGAATGCCGAACTTTTCCCTGATCAGATTGGCTTGCGTTCCCTTGCCCGCCCCCGGGGGGCCCAACAATATCAGTCTCATTTTTTTTCCTCGCATAAAAAATTTCTGACCCGTTCCAGGTCTTCAGGGGTATCCACTCCGGCATGCGGGGCATCGGCCTCGATCACGCCTATTCTGTATCCATTCCACAGCAGGCGCAGCTGCTCGAGCGCTTCGAATTTTTCGATTGCGGCTTGGGGGAGGGCGGAATAGGTCCCGAGAAAGCCGGCGCGGTAGGCATAGATCCCGATATGGCGAAAAGCCGGCAATCCTTCAGGGGGCGGGTTGCTTCTCAACGCATCCCTGGCGAAAGGAATTTCAGCTCGGCTGAAATAGAGTGCATGCCCCTTCGCATCCAGAACGACCTTGACGACATTCGGGTTCTGCATCTCGGTCCAGGAAAGGATGGGGCAGCAGGCGGTCGCCATCTGAATTTCAGAATCTTTGGCGAGCGCTTCTGCAACCTCGGCAATCAAAGACGGTTCGATCAGGGGCTCGTCCCCCTGCACATTGACGATGAGCGTGTCAACAGGCCAATTGCGGGCAGCTTCGGCTATCCTGTCGGTGCCGGAAGCGTGATTTGGGGACGTCATTCTTGCCTTGAAGCCGTGTTTTTCGACTGAGGATGCAATCGCTTCACTGTCGGTGGCGATCCAGACTTCCCTTGCGCCGCTTGCCGCTGCTTTTTTCGCGACATGCACCACCATCGGGATGCCGCCTATTTCGGCAAGCGGCTTTCCCGGGAGCCTGGAGGATGCAAAGCGTGCAGGAATGACTGCGATGAAATCGGTCATTCAGACTTCTTCTTCGGCAGGGAGCTTCCTGGCCTCGTCTTCCAGCATCACGGGGATGCCGTCCCTGATCGGAAAGGCGATTCGGTCTGGCTTGCAGAGGAGTTCCTGTGCCTCTTTCCGGTAGACCAGCGGCCCCTTGCACAGGGGGCAGACGAGAATGTCGAGCAGTTTAGGATCCATTTGTCATTCCAAGCGTTTTTAGAATCAGTTCGGCGAGACCCGGATCGACTTGCGCCTCTACCTGCAAAAACCAGCATTTTCCCGGAGCGAACCCCCTACATTTTATAGCATCTTTTTCCGTCATGAGGATGATGTCGCAATTTTCGAATTCGAGATCTTCAGCCTTGTAGGGATGGTGGTCGGGGAAAGGGTGGGGCGTGAATTGCAATCCGAGAGTATAAAGATGGGTGAAGAATCGGCCTGGATTGCCTATGCCTGCGATAGCATGGATGCTTTTTCCTGAGAAATCGGCGGCATTCGCCGAAATTCCAGGGCGATCGATGTTGATGAAGCGGTTGCCTGAAAGCCGCATCCCGAATGCCGGAGCCAGGTTTTCAGTTGGGAAATCGCCGCCATTGAGGACGATGGCATTCACCTGTTTCAATCGACCCGGAGGTTCCCGCAACGGCCCAGCCGGGAGGAGCAGTCCGTTTCCCAATCCTCTGGAAGCGTCGATCACGGCGATTTCGAAATCGCGGCAGAGCGCGTAATGCTGCAGCCCGTCGTCCCCGATCAGGATGTCGCACTCGGGATGGGCATCCAGAAGCTTTTGTGCGGCTTGCCCCCTTTTTCTTCCCACCCATACGGGAAACCCCGTTTTCCTCAGCAATATCGGCTCGTCTCCGACATCTTCGGGGCGGCTCGATTCTTCGACTGAAATCGGCCTGGAAGCCTTACCACCGTAACCGCGGCTCACGATGCCGGGATGCAATCCCCTTTCGGACAGGGCTTTTGAGAGCGCCATAACCAGCGGGGTTTTGCCGCTTCCCCCCGCCGTGATGTTGCCCACGATCACCACGGGAACAGGCAGCTTCGTCGATTCGAGGAGACCGTATCGGTAGAAGAGACGCCTGACATAACCGAGCAGCCCGAAAAGGAGGCCGAAAGGCAAAAGGAGAGCGCGCAACGGGGAGCGCCAGGCATCTTCCAGCCGGTGCATTACTGGGACTGCGTGGTGAAGGTGATGTGGGTGTAGCCCGAAACCCGTGCGGCTTCCATGACATTGACGACCGACTGGTGCGTCGATTTGGCGTCGGCATTGATGACGATGACAGGATCCTTCTGGTCCCCTGCCGCCTTGCGCAATTCGAGACTCAGGGCATCGACCGTGCTGGAGGAGACGATGCTGTCGTTCACCATATAATGTCCCCGGGCATCGACCGTGACGTTGATCGGATTCGGCTGCTGCGGAGGTTTCTCTGCGGAAGCTTCGGGCAGGGTGATCTTGAGTTCGCCGAACCTGGAATAGGTGGTCGTGACCATCAGGAAAATCAGGATCACGAGCAGGACGTCAATCAGGGGCACCAGGTTGATTTCCGGCTCTTCCCTGAGTTTGCCGCGTCTGAAGTCCATGTCAGTCCTGACGCTCGCCGTGAATGATTTCGATCAGCTTGATCGCTTCATGCTCCATTTCTACGACGAGTGTTTCGATTTTTCCTCTGAAATGACGGTAGAAAATCATGCTCGGAATGGCCACCGCAAGGCCGAATGCCGTATTGTAGAGGGCGACCGAAATGCCGTGGGCAAGCATGGTCGGATTGGCTCCCGATGCAGACTGGGAGCCGAACAACTCGATCATGCCGATCATCGTGCCGAAGAGTCCCAGAAGCGGGCTGATCGAGGCGATCGTTCCCAGCGTGGTCAAAAAGCGCTCCATCTCGTGAACGGCGATTCTGCCTGCCTCCTCGATGGATTCCTTCATGATGTCCCTGGAATTTTTTGAATTCTTGAGCCCTGCGGCAAGGATATGTCCCAGAAGGGGGGCATCCTTCGAGGAGAGCTTGGATAACATTTCCTGCGTGACCCCGTTTCTCCTGAGTTCCTGGACGATCCTGGGGAGCAGCGTTTTCGGCGCAACCACGCTTTGCCGCAGCGAAATCAGGCAATAAACGATGATCATCACCGATATGAGGGATGCTATGAGAATCGGCCAGATCGGCCAGCCGGCAGCTTCAATGATGGCGAACACGAATTCCTCCAAGAATAGGCCGATACTTTAGCCTGCCGAGCAGATTTCGGCAAGTTGGAAGATAACTGCCGAATACTTAAGGTATTTTTAAGTATCCACATTTTCTGTGGATAAGTTTGTTCGTAACTCGCTTTTTCGATGCTTAAGTAATCTTTATGTAAGGTTTTTATCGGTACTGGTTAAATTTTGGGCGTTTAAAAAACACATAAAAAACAGTGTGTTGGTATTGTTGTTGTAATTCTCATAGGGTGCTGTAACGATCAATTCATTTTTGTTACCGATGTTGAGATAAAATGCTGAAGATGGACAGGATAGTGACGGTCAGCGAGCTCAACCGGTCGGCGCGCCAATTGCTCGAGCAGAATTTTCCCCTGATGTGGGTCACGGGAGAAATATCGAATTTCACTAGAGCCGCTTCCGGGCATTGGTATTTTTCATTGAAGGACGATTCGGCTTCGGTGCGGTGCGTCATGTTCCGCCAGAAGAATCAGTTGCTGGATTGGGTGCCTCAAGAGGGCATGCAGGTGGAAGCGCGAGCCCTGGTGACGCTTTATGAAGCCAGGGGGGATTTCCAGTTGGGGGTCGAAGCGTTGCGCAAATCGGGGCAGGGGGCGGCTTTCGAGGCATTCTTGAGGCTCAAGGAAAAACTGGGAAAAGCCGGACTGTTCGAACCCGAGCGCAAGAAGGCAATTCCCTCCTTCCCGAAAAAAATAGGCGTCGTCACTTCGCGCCGCGCGGCTGCTCTGCACGACATCCTCAAAACGCTGGAGCGGCGCATGCCTTCGATTGCCGTGGTGATCTATCCTGCCGCGGTTCAGGGCGAGGGCGCGGCGGAACAGATCGCTTCCGCCATAGGGGAAGCCGCGCGTCACAAGGTCTGCGATACGCTGATTCTGGCAAGGGGCGGTGGCAGCATCGAGGATATTTCCGCATTCAATACTGAAATCGTGGCACAGGCAGTTGCGGCCTGCCCCATTCCGATCGTTTGCGGCGTGGGCCATGAAACGGATTTCACCATAGCCGATTTCGTCGCGGACAGGCGTGCGCCCACTCCGACCGGAGCGGCGGAACTTGCGAGTCCGAACCGGGAAGACTTGGGGCGCAGGCTGAGCCTCCTTCACGGGAGGCTGCGCAGGATGATTGCGCATGCCATCGAATCCAGAATGCAGCATGTCGATCATTTGGCGCGTCGGGTTGTCCATCCCAGGGAGAAAACGAGTCATCAGCGCCTGCAATTGCAGCACCTTGCCCTGAGGCTGAATGCGTCCTGGTCGAGGCTGTTCGAGCAGAAGCTGTGGCAGGTCGGACACCTGGCGCAGCGGATTTCTAAGCCGGATATTGCGTCGAGAGAGGTAAAGGCGGAAGACGCCGGAACGCGATTGAATGCCGCCATTTCAGGGCGTTTTCGGGAATCGCGGGAAAAGCTCCGGAATCTGGAAGCGCATCTCCTTCACCTCAATCCGCAGTCGGTTCTGGCGAGAGGCTACAGCATGGTGCAGAACGGGGCGGGAGAAATCGTCTTCGATGTTTCGCAAGTTGCGGTCGGGGAGGAAATCAGGATCACCTTCGGCAAGGGATCTGCTGCAGCCGAAGTGCTTTCCAGGGACTAGGGCCTTAACAGGCCCTAATGCAATGGGTGCGCGACGTCTTTGGAAAAATAGAGCCTGTCGAAGGCAAGCCCGACCATCAGGTTGCCATTCACGTTTCTCGATATTCTGCTGATCCTGGCCTTGGCGACGAAACCGATGTCGAGGCGGACATCGATGCGGGAATCTTTTTCAAGGGGCGGCGGATTTGAGAACTCGACGAGGGAACCGGCGAGCGAGACATCATGCGTCTTCAGCTTGACGCGGATGCCGCCCAGCATGGCGGACCCCTTCGAATGCAGGGGCGAGCGCGGTTTCTTTCTTCTTTCAGCGATCTGCATGGCGTATTCCCCGTGACGAATTGCTTTATCGAAGGGTAGATGCTGTTTCTGAAAATGCAATCATTCATCGAGAGATTTTCGCAAGAAATCGGCTACCTTGCGGTGAAGTTTTGGGTCGAGGCAGTCGAATGGCTGCACGTTTCCCATGCTTCTCAGCCAGGTCAACTGCCTTTTTGCGAGCTGTCTTGTCGCGGCGATTCCCTTGTCCACGAGATCCTTTTTCCCGAATTCGCCGTCGAGATACTGCCATGCCTGGCGGTAGCCCACGGTGCGCATGGAAGGCATGGCAGGATCGAGGTCGAATTTTTTCCTGAGTGATTCTGTTTCTTCGACGAGTCCCGCTTCCAGCATCGACTCGAAGCGTTTTGCGATTCTCACGTGCAGCACCGACCTGTCCGATGGCAGCAAGGCGATGCGGACGGCTTCGAAAGGTGCTTCCTTTTTTTCCTGCTTCAGAAGCTCGGACATGGGTTTTCCCGAGAGCATCCATATTTCGAACGCGCGCTGGATTCTTTGCGAGTCGGCAGGTTCCAGCCTGCTCGCTGTAGCCGGGTCGATCTTCATCAATTCGCCATGCAGGGCGGGCCAGCCGAGGCGCTTCGCCTTTTCGCCGATTTGCTCCCGGATGTCCTTGTCCGCTTTGGGCAGCTCGTTCAAGCCTTCCGATAGCGCCCTGAAGTAAAGCATCGTGCCGCCGGCAAGGAGGGGGATTTTGCCGCGCCCCGTGATTTCCGATATGAGCCTTGCGGCGTCCGTCAGGAATTCGCCTGCGGAATAATGCTCCACGGGATCGATGATGTCGATCAGGTGATGGGGGACGGATGCCAGGATACCCCTGCCGGGTTTTGCGGTGCCGATGTCCATGCACCTGAAAACCTGGGCAGAATCCACACTGACGATCTCGAAAGGAAAGTCGCGCGCAAGTTCCAGGGCCAGGGCCGTTTTTCCGCTTGCAGTCGGACCCATCAGGAAAACGGCTTTCATTTTCCGCGCATGAACAGCTTGTCGAGATCGGCGAGGGTGAGCTGGAACCAGGTGGGCCGCCCATGGTTGCATTGGCCGGACCGTTCGGTTTCTTCCATTTCCCGCAGGAGCGCATTCATTTCCGGGACAGCGAGCATTCGCTTCGCTCTTATCGCCCCATGGCAGGCCATGGTGGCGAGCAATTCGTTGCGCCGCTCGGTGGCAACCCGGGCCGCGCCATATTCTCCGATTTCGTGCAATACGGCGCGGGAGAGCTCTGTCGCATCGGCATTTTTCAGCAGTGCAGGAATGGCCCGGACGACGAGGACAGTCGGTGAAAATGGGGCGATGTCGAAGCCGAGCTCGATGAGCAATTCCTGGTGATTCTGCGCCGTTTCGATTTCGAGCGGGGTTGCTGCGAAAGTGGCGGGGATCAGAAGGGGCTGCATGGCAAAATGCGTGGCGGAGGATTTCAGCTTTTCGTAGACGATGCGCTCGTGTGCGGCATGCATGTCGACCACAATCAGCCCCGAACTGTTTTGCGCCAGGATGTAGATGCCCGAAAGCTGGCCGAGCGCGAAGCCGAGCGGGAATTCCACTGTAGTCTCCACGGGCTCTGCCGGTTTTTCGAAGAGCTTGCCGTAAAAATCGGCAGATTGAACCACCCCGAGATCCATGTGCTGTTGAAACGGCTGGAAAGGGCGGTTTTCCACACGGGGGGGGCTGATTGGGGCGGCTGACGGAGGCGAGAGCCCCTTGTCTATGGCATGGAATACGAACTGGTGGACGGCGCGCGACTCCCTGAAACGGATTTCGGTTTTGGCCGGGTGAACGTTGACGTCGATTTCTTCCGGCGAGATCGAAAGGAAAAGGGCGAATGCGGGATGCATCTGGTGGTGCAGCACATCCTGGTAAGCCTGCTTGAGCGCGTGGCTCAGGAGCTTGTTCCTGACGAAGCGGCCGTTGACGAAAAAATACTGGTCTTCCCTGGAGGAAGAGGAATGGGCCGGTTTTGCCGCCATTCCCCGAATGGCGAGTCCGGAAAAGCCTTCATCGACGATAAAGGCTGCATTCGCGAAGGCTTCCCCCAGGATGGCCGCGATGCGCTCTTCGAGCGTTGAAGCCTTCAGTTGCCACAGGGTTTTCCCGTTGTGCTGCAGCGAAAAGGCGACATCGGGCGAGGAAAGCGCGATGCGCTTGAACGTTTCAGCGCAATGGGCGTATTCGGTGGCATCGGACTTCAGGAATTTGCGCCTTGCCGGCGTGTTGAAATAAATGTCCGCGACCTCGATGGAAGTGCCGAATCCGCCCGCAGCAGGGACGGGTTCCAAATTTTCCGAGCCGACCTTCCAGCCGTGATCCATGTCTTTGCTGCGGCTGACAAGCTGCAGCCTGGAGACGGCTGCGATGCTCGCCAGCGCTTCTCCCCTGAAGCCCAGACTGGTTACCCTGTGGAGCTCTTCGAGCGTTGCGATCTTGCTCGTGGCATGCCTGGTGAGGGCGAGCTGCAATTCGTCCCTGCTTATGCCGGAGCCGTTGTCGACGACCCGGATCAGCTTCGTTCCCCCATTGAGCAAGTGCACCGAGATTTCGGTCGCCCCGGAGTCGAGGCTGTTTTCCAGCAATTCCTTGAGGGCGGATGCGGGGCGCTCGACCACTTCTCCCGCGGCGATCTGGCTCACGAGGAGGTCGGGTAAGATTTTGATGGATGCCATGGGCGGATTTTACATGGGAACTGGCATAATATGAATTTCGGAGAGCCCCGATACGCCAGCGAACAAGCCTTGATCGAAAAAGCCCTTATTTTCGCCTACCGGAATACGACCTACAGGGTTCTTATTTGCGGAGAATCGATAGACATTCGGATCGGGTGCAGGCAGTTCCGCCTGGACGAACTGCTTTGCGGTAAATCCTGGGCGTTCATTTCCGCATGCAATCCCGGGTCGATTCGATCGTCGGACAATCCTGAACGGCACAGGGCGCTGCTCGAAAAACTCGATGGGATGGGCCTTGAACAGTATCCCGGAACCGGCATTCCGGACCGGGGCGACTGGCTTCCGGAGGAGAGCGTTCTGGTTGCAGGCATTTCCGAGCTTGAAGCGATTCGCATCGGGCGCGAATTCGGTCAGAATGCGATTGTCTGCGGCGAAGGGGGGAAGGCGGCCCGTCTCGTCATGGTTTCATGAGAGGCTTTTCGAGACGATCTCGAAAGTGTCTTTCGAAAGCCCTGCTGCGCTCAGGATATGCTCCAGGCGATTTTTCATCATTTTTCCCCTCCCGGGTTCGATCTTCTTCCATCGGCTGAAAGCCAGGACCAGTCTTGCCGCAACCTGGGGATTGAGTTTGTCGATCGCGAGCACCCACCGGGACACGAATTCATAGCCTGCTTCGGTATGGAAATGGAGCGGATTGGCATGAGCGAATGCGCCGATCAAGGCTCTCACCTTGTTCGGATTTTTCGCGTCGAATGCCTTGTGGTCAGTCAGTTTCTCGACCTTTTCCAGGGTGGAGGGCAGGGGAGATGTCGCCTGGATCGTGAACCATTTGTCGAGAACCAGTGCATCCTTCTTCCAGCGCTCGTAAAAGGCATCCAGGGAAAAGTCCCTCTCGGGACAGTCGACGCCATTCAGTGCCTGCAAGGCGGCCAGGCTTTCGGTCATGTTGCCCGACTTGGCGAACTGCTCACAGCAGGCTGCTATGGTTTCCCGATCCGGAATTTCCATCAAGAATCCCAGGCTCAGGTTTCTGAGCGATCTCGATCCGGCATCTTTCGCAGGCAATGCATGAATTTCCCGGAAGGGCTGCTTCAAGTGCCTTGCCAGCGCAATTCTCGCCGATTTTCTGGCAAGATGGATCGCTGCGGGGTCATATGCCTCGATTTCTTCGGCGATTTCCGATTCAGATGGCAGGGTCAGCATCAGGCTCCTGAAAGCAGGATCCCCGGCATCCTTGAGGATTTTTTCGAAAGCCGGCACGAGGCGCGAATCGATGTCTGTCAGAGTGCCTTTGGAGAGGCCGACCAGGGTTTTCATCACCAGACGCTGCCCCGCATCCCAACGGTTGAAGGCATCGGTGTCGTGCATCATCAGGAAGGCGAGATCCTCGTCCGTATAGGGGAAATCGAGCCTGACCGGAGCCGAGAAGCCGCGCAGCAGGGAGGGCACGGGCGGATGGGCCATTCCTGTGAAAGTGAAAGATTCTTCTTGTTGACTGATTTCGATGACGCGGCTCGATCCGGTTGGTGCTGATTCATGCTCAAGCTGCAGCCCGATTTCACGGCCATCGCGTCCGATGAGACCGATTTCCACGGGAATGTGGAAGGGTGCCTTTTCGGGTTGCCCGGGTGTGGGGGGGCAAGATTGGATGAATTTCAGCGTATAGGATTTTTTTTCGCTGTCGAAAAAGGGTTCGACCGCGAGCCTGGGTGTGCCAGCCTGGGAATACCAGCGCCTGAATTGGGAAAGATCGGCGCCGCTCGCGCCTTCCATGGCGCTGACGAAATCCTCGGTGGTGACCGCCATGCCGTCAAAACGCCTGAAGTATTCGTCCATGCCGTTCCTGAAGCCTGCCTTTCCGAGGATTGTTCGGATCATCCTGACCACTTCCGCGCCTTTCGAATAGACGGTGGCGGTGTAGAAGTTGCTGATTTCGATATAGGATTCGGGGCGCACCGGATGCGCCATGGGGCCTGCGTCTTCGGTGAACTGATGGGCTCTCAGGCTGCGCACGTCGCGAATGCGCTTGACCGCTCTGGAAGTCATGTCGGCGGAGAATTCCTGGTCGCGAAACACCGTCAGCCCCTCTTTCAGGGAGAGCTGGAACCAGTCGCGGCAGGTCACGCGGTTTCCGGTCCAGTTGTGGAAATATTCGTGTCCGATCACGCCTTCGATCGCCTCGAAATCCGTGTCCGTCGCGGTATCCTCGGTAGCGAGCACATACTTCGAATTGAAGATGTTGAGGCCCTTGTTTTCCATGGCGCCCATGTTGAAGTCGGAAACGGCGACGATCATGTACCTGTCAAGATCGTAGGAGAGGCCGAAGTGCTTCTCGTCCCATTCCATCGCATGCTTGAGGGAGGCCATGGCGTGATTGCATTTGTGCAGGTTGCCGGGTTCGGTGAAAATCTGCAGCAGGACGCGGCGCTTTTGCAGGGTGACATATTCGTCCTCGAATTTCTCGAGGTTTCCTGCGACCAGGGCGAAAAGATAGGAGGGTTTGCGGTAGGGGTCGACCCATTTTGCCCAGTGGCGGTGCTTGTCGTAAATGCCTTCGCCGACCAGGTTGCCGTTGGAAAGCAGAACCGGGCATTGGCTCCGGCTTGCGATGATCGTCGTCGAATAGCGCGACATGACATCGGGGCGGTCCGGGAAATAGGTGATCTTCCTGAAACCTTCGGCTTCGCACTGGGTGTAGAAATTATGGTTCGAGCGGTAGAGCCCCATCAACGAAGTGTTCGATTCGGGGTGGATGCGGGTGGCGATTTCGAGGGTGAATTCGTCGGGAACGTCATGGATCGTCAGCCCTTCCTCGTCGCAGGCATATTTTTCCTGGAGAAGGGGGTGGCCGTTCAGTGCGATTTCGATGAGTTCGAGTTCGATGCCGCAGAGCCGCATCGCGCTTTGCGGATTCGCCGCATTCCTTGATACCAGCATCCGCGAATCGACACGGGTATGGCTGTCGTGGATATCGAAGCGCAGATCGACCTGGTCGACCAGAAACGGCGGAGGCGTATAGTCTTTCAGGTAGATGGTTTTCGGGTTGGTCATTTCAGATGCTTTCCGGTTTTTCGAGGCTGATGCGGCCGATCTTCCCGCCCCTCAATTCGGTCAAAAAAATGCCAGCGGCCTTTTCCATGTCGACCGAACCGCCCGGTTTCAGGCAGCCGCGGCGGCGACCGATTTGTTCGACAAGTTCGATTCCCTCCTGCGGCAAGGTTGCGAGTCCGTAGCGCTCACGCAAAAGATCGGGATAGTTCAGCAACACATAGCCGGCTGCGAATTTCGCCACTTCGGCGGGATCCATCGCATTTTTCCCTATCGCCCCGGTTGCGGCAAGATTGTACCCGCAGATCTCGTTTTCGAATTTCGGCCAGGTGATGCCCGGAGTGTCGATGAGCAGGACGCCCTTTTCGATCTCGAATTGCTGCTGCATTTTCGTGACCGCAGCCTCGTCCGCGACTTTCGCCGCCTTTTTCCCGGAGAGGACATTGATCAGCGTCGATTTGCCCACGTTCGGGATGCCGGCGATCAGTATCCGCAGCGGTTTCAGGACGGTGCCGCGATGCGGGGCGAGCTTTTTGCAAAGCGATGGGACGGCTTTGGCGCCTCCGGGCTGTTTCATCGAAAGCGCCACAGCAGCCATTCCCGGTTCGCTTGTCATCTTCGAAATCCACAACGAAGTGATTGCCGGGTCGGCAAGATCGCTTTTGTTCAATATCCTGAGGCAGGGCTTGTCTTTCCTGATCGAGGCAATCAGCGGGTTTTCGCTCGAATGCGGAAGTCTCGCGTCCAGCACCTCGACGACGACGTCGATGGAAGGCATGGCGCTCGCAAGCTCCCGCCTTGCCTTGTTCATGTGCCCCGGATACCACTGGATGCCCATGCGGATCAGATGACCTTGGAATACTTGACCTGATTTTCATCGAGCGCGAGATACCTGTCGAAAACCATGCAGATGTTGCGGATCAGAAGGCGTCCCTTCGGGCTTACCCGGATGGCGTCATCGCCGAGTTCGACAAGGCCTTCCCTTGAGAGATCTTTCAGGATGGATACCTCTTCTTTGAAGTATTCGTCGAAACGGATGGAATGCTTCGATTCGAGATCCGCCTTGGACAGTGCGAAGTGGCACATCAAGGCCTGGATGATGTCCCGGCGCAGCAGGTCGTCCGAACTCAGAACGAGGCCGCGCATGATGGGCAACTCGTTCTTGCCGATGTGCTCGTAATAGTCTTCCAAACTCCTGAAATTCTGGCTGTAGGTCGGGCCGATCTTGCCTATCGCGCTCACCCCTAGCGCAAGCAGATCGCAGTCGGCGTGGGTCGAATAACCCTGGAAATTGCGATGCAGCATTCCCTTGCGCTGCGCGTTCGCGAGTTCGTCCGAGGGTTTTGCGAAATGATCCATGCCGATATAAAGGAAACCTGCGGCAGTGAGCCGCCTGATCGTCTGGTCCAGTATTTCGAGTTTCTCCTTGGGAGCGGGCAAATCCTTCTCTTCGATGCGCCTTTGCGGCTTGAAAACGAGGGGAAGGTGCGCATAATTGTAGATCGAAATCCTGTCGGGGGCAGCCTCGATCACCTTGTCCAGCGTTTTCAGGAATCCCTGAACGCTCTGCATGGGCAGGCCATAGATGAGGTCGATGCTGACCGATTTGAAGCCTTCCCGCCTCGCCGCACGAATGACGCGCAAGGTTTCTTCCTCGGTCTGTATCCGGTTGACCGCGAGCTGGACTTTTGGATCGAAATCCTGGACGCCCAGGCTGATCCGGTTGAAGCCGATTTCTGCAAGGGTCGAAATGGTTTCGTCGTTCACCTTGCGCGGGTCGATCTCGATCGAATATTCGCCACCGTCCACCAGCCTGAAGTGCTCGCCGATTTTCCCCATGAGGGAACGCATTTCTTCATCGGAAAGGAAAGTCGGCGTGCCGCCCCCCCAGTGCAGTTGTTCCACGGGAGAGGTTTTCCCGAGAAGCTCGCCCTGCATTTCGATTTCCCTGAAGAGGTAGCCCAGGTATTCTGCTGCTTTGGATTTGTCCTTGGTGATCACCTTGTTGCAGGCGCAGTAATAGCAGACCGTGTTGCAGAAAGGCAGGTGGACGTAGATCGAGAGCGGGTTGGTTTTGTCGCGCTTTTTCACCCATTCCCTGTAGTCGCCCGCCGTGAAGGTTTTGACGAACCGGTCTGCGGTGGGGTAGGACGTGTAGCGCGGGCCGTTCCTGTCCAGCCTTCTGATCAGGTCGATGTCCACTTCGAGTGGCGGGAGTGCTTCGCCGAATTGCATGGTTGCTCCGTAAGGGTGGTGTAAGGGAAACTTATCATTATGAACAATTGTATAACGAAACGATTTGATCTAAATCATAATCCGTGTCATATTTGACCATGGCCATGACGGAACCGATCTTGAAAGAGCAAAATATCCTGAAACAGCTCAAGGTGGTCTGCTCGCTTTGCAGCCTCAGGGAGCTTTGCCTGCCCATCGGTTTCGGCCCGGACGAATTGCAGCAACTCGATGCATTGACCGGAAGCAAGCGGCTGGTGAAGCGGGGGGAGCATCTTTACCGGACCGGATCAGAGTTTACTGCGATTTATGCCATAAGAGGCGGTTTTTTCAAAACCTCGGTGCTCCATGACGACGGCAGGGAGCATGTGACGGGTTTTCACATGATGGGGGACATCATGGGGCTTGATGCAATCAGCACGGAAACCCATGTTTGCGATGCGGTTGCTCTGGAAACCAGCGAAATCTGCGAGATCCCTTTCGACAAGTTGTCCGAGCTCAGCATGGTCATGCCCGTTCTTCACCAGAACCTGCACAAGATCATGAGCCGGGAAATCGCATTCGATCACGAAATCATGCTGATGCTGGGCAAAATGCGGGCCGAGGAACGCCTTGCGGCATTTCTGATCAATCTTTCCCAGCGTTTTTCAGCAAGAGGTTATTCTGCAGCAAGCTTCCAGTTGAGGATGACGCGGGAGGAACTCGGCAGCTACCTCGGGCTCAAGCTGGAAACGGTGAGCCGCATCTTCTCCAAGTTCCAGGAAGAGGGGTTGATCGGGGTGCAAAAAAAACTGATCGAACTCAAGGATACGAACGGCCTGAAGCGCCTTTTGGGCGGATTAGCTTGAAGTTCCGCCCTTCTTGAGCATGGCGTCTATCTCCGCTTCAGCAGCCAGCCAGTGCGCGACATCGTCACCGCTGGTGGAGCCGTATCTTTCCGCCCGGAAATAGGCGGCATCGGCAATCATCTTGCGGCGCATTTCGGCGCTGACCCCGGAAGACTTTTGGGTTCTGGCGGGCTTCTTCGGTTCTGCAGCGCTCTTGGCAACCGTTTTCCGTTTCGGTTTTTCGCTCGTTGTTCCAGCTTTTTCCATCGTTTTCTCCGGATGTTGACCTGTGGACCATCAAAGACTAGTTTATCAGCATGATAAAATCAAATTGTGACAGGTAGTTTAAGATTCATCTAACTCATGGGCGCTATAATGATCCCCGGATATTCAAACCGTGACAGGAGAAGAGCGTGACTGAATCGACAGTTTGGGCGAGGCAGACCCGGGTTTTGCATTTCGGCATGGCAATTACGGTGAGCTTTCAGCTTTTGATCAGCCTGATAATGGCGGCTCCTGAAGCGGGAGAAAAACGCAGCGCGCTCGAATCGTTGTCCTTCGAAATCCATGAATGGGTGGGAATGCTGGCCGTGCTCATCGTGCTGGCCCACTGGGTATGGAGCATGAGCTCCCGCGACAACAGCAACATCAAAACGCTTTTTCCCTGGGGAGCGGAAGGGCGTGCCTCTGTGATGAATGACTTGCGCCAGTTGAAAAACATGAAGCTTCCGGAAGGCGGGGGGCAGGGCGGGCTGCCGGGGCTCATGCATGGCTTGGGTTTTCTTGCGGTGAGCGGTATGGCGCTCACCGGAGCTGTCCTGTTCTTCATCCTGCCCGAGGACGGATCGAAAAACGACACGGCCGAACTCGTTCATCATGTTCACGGCTTCATTGCCAATTTTGCATGGGCCTACTGGTGGGGCCATCTTGCCGCGGCATTCGTGCACAAGAGGATGGGGCACGACACAGTGAAGAACATGTTCAATCTCAGGTAATGTCGCTTTACTGGCACGACTACGAAACCTTCGGCATCGATCCGGGGAGGGACAGGCCTGCGCAGTTCGCCGGAATCCGCACCGACGAAGAACTGAACATCATTGGCGAGCCGCTCGTCATCTACTGCAGGCCGTCAGACGACATGTTGCCGCAGCCTGAATCCTGCCTCGTCACGGGCATCACCCCGCAAATGGCATTCGAGCGAGGAATCATTGAAGCCGAGTTCGCCTCGAAAATCGAAAGGGAGCTCGCCCATCCCGGAACCTGCGGCGTGGGCTACAACAGCATCCGCTTCGACGACGAGTTCACGCGCCATATGCTCTACAGGAATTTCTTCGATCCCTACGCCAGGGAATGGCAGAACGGTTGCTCGCGATGGGACATCATCGACATGATGCGCCTGGTTCGGGCCTTCAGGCCGGAGGGGCTGGCGTGGCCGTCGGGTTCTGACGGCAGGCCGAGCTTCAGGTTGGAGGAGTTGACCTCCGCCAACGGAATCGCCCACGAAGCTGCGCATGACGCCCTGTCCGACGTGAAAGCGACGATTTCGCTCGCGCAGCTGGTGAGGCAGAAGCAGCCGAAGCTTTACGATTACGTTTACCGTTATCGCGACAAGAAGCTCGTTGCGGGGCTGCTTGCGCTGCGCGCCCCGCTCGTCCATGTTTCTTCCATGTATCCGTCGGAATACGGCTGCACGGCCCTCGTCCTGCCGATCGCATCGCACCCCGTCAACAGGAACGAGGTCGTGGTCTTCGATTTGAGATACGATCCGGCCGATCTTTTGGAACTCGATGCGAACGAGATCAGAAGAAGGCTTTTCACCCCGAAGGACCAACTGGATGCGGAGCGGATTCCCCTCAAGACCATTCATGTCAACAAGTGCCCGATCGTCGCGACTGAAAAGCTGCTCACCCCCGAAATTTCGCAAAGATGGGCTATCGACATCGAAAAGAGCCATCGGCATGCCGACAGGATCAGGCAGGCTGGCGGGTTGGGAGAAAAGATGGCGGAAGTTTTCGGGAACAGGGAAAGGGAAGCGCAGCGGGACCCCGATCTCGCCCTCTACAGCGGGGGTTTCTTTTCCAATGCAGACCGGGCGAAAATGGAACTTGTCCGCTCGACTTCTCCAGAAAAACTGGCAAGGCTGAACCTGGAATTCGAGGACGTTCGTCTTCCCGAGATGCTTTTTCGCTACCGGGCGAGAAATTATCCCGATACCCTCGATGCCCAAGAGAAAATGCGCTGGGAAAGCTATCGCAAAAGCCGCCTGAACGAGGCGGCGGATGCCTATTTCGAAAAAATCGAAGCCTTGATGCGAGATTCCAGCAACCCGGCCATTCTCGGCGAACTCGAAGCCTGGGGAAAACGGCTTACAGCCTGAACACTTCCATCCCGAGATCTCCTCTGGCATCCAGGGTCGCCTGGCTGGTGATGACCGCGATGCTGGCTTTCTCGGGAACGAGGTAAGTCCTGCCCGCTTCGACGAGGTCTTCCAGGGTGACTCTCAGGACGCGCTCGCGAAAGTTCTGGCGCTGCTCGGGAGTCCTGCCGAAGAGTGCGTTGTGGAAAGCCTGCTTGGCTTCTCCTGCGGGGGAGCTGGGTTTGTCGATGCTGCCGATGACCCCGAGGATGGCTTCCTCGACCTGGCGCCATTCGTGTTTTTCAGAGAGCAGCCATTCTATCGATCTGTCGAAATCGGCGAGCGTCTCTTCCAGTCTCGGGTCCCGGTAGGAATAGAAGCGAAAGGCCGCGATATCCGAATCCTGCCCCGCTCCCCCGCCATAGGCACCGCCCTGTTCCCTGATCGCGCGGTGCAGGAAGCCGTTTCTCAGGAAACCGCCGAGAACCGCGAGCGCAGGCGCATGGGGATGTTCGCTCGGCACGGTGGGATAAGCCTTGGCGCAGAAATTGACCTGGGTGCTGGCGACCCAGAGCTGCCGGGTTTTGCCTCTTGTGGCCGGAGGAGAAAAGGGCGAGAAGTTTTCCGGAGATGGCATCTCTTTCCAGCGCGATTCCAGATCCTTCCCGAGCGCCTGCTTTTTTTCAGCTTCCCCGATGACGAGAAATTGTCTCGGTGCCTTCAGGATCGCTTCGTGAATTCGTCCGAACCGGGCTGCGATTTCCTCTATCCTGTCCGGTTCATCGAGCTTGTCGTCGAGCGCCTTGACGGACTGGATTCCCGAGAGGCCGCCCAGCCTGTGTGCGATTATCGCAGCCGGACTCATTTTGCTCGCGGCAGCTGTCATGGCGAGAGAATGCCCCTGCCCGGTGACGCTTTGCTCCCGGCTTGCCCTTTCCTGGGCGATGATTTCCCGGATGCGTCCGGTTTCGTCGAATCGGGCCGCTTCCAGCGTCTCCTGCATCAATGAAGAGAGTTTGTCGAGATTCCTGGAGAGCGCCTTGCCGGAAAGAATGAAGTAACCCGTGACGTCCTGCTCGTCATCGACTCTTCCCCGGACCGATGTATAGGCGTGGATGCCTCCGGTGACTGCGGACTGCAATGCCTGGGTTTCGAGATAATCCCTTCCGCCGCAACCGAGTTCGGTCAGGCATGAAGTGTAATAGGGAAGAAGGTCCAGAGAGGCTTCGTCGAGATCGGGGAGTTCCGCCACGATCTGCTGGTAGACGAGCCCGTTCGTTCCCTGATCGAAGAAGGTTGCCGGAAAGTCGCCCACTTTTTCCTTCGACCCGGAAGGAATGCTGATCCGGGAGGGAATGTCCTCCAGCCCCACCTTGGGCAGGATTTCAGGGTCGTCCTGGCGCGCCTGGCGCGCTGCGAGCTGTTCCGCACGCTCGATCACGGCGGACTTTTCGGCCTCCGACATGCCCGACTGGATGGCGGCAAGACGCGCTTTTTCTGCAGCCGCGCGCTTCTCTCCGAGTCTCTCATCGGGCTTCAAGGTCAGGCGAACCCTGTGCTCGTTCTCAAGCAGCCATTCCCTGACGAGTTTCTTGGTGAAGTCGGGATCCTTGATTTCCCTGCGCAGCTCGTCGAGCACGGGGTCGATGTCGAGGGCGGACACCGGATCTCCCCGGTGTATCGCCTGGGGAAGGACGTGCAGGATCAGTTGCAGCCCGTATGGATGGCCGTCTCCGCTGATTTCGCGCTGGGAAAGCTCGATCTGGTGCAATGCGGCTTCGATGTTCTCGAACGGGACGCCCTTTTCGGCGACTTCTTTGAGCACGCCGAAAACGAGTTCCTCGGTGGCCGCGGCATGTTCGGGCTCCGAGCCTTCGAGGCCGCAGATGAAGCTGATTTCGCGGTTGGAGTCTTCGAGCCCGCAAAGGGGGGAGGGGGCGGCGCCCAGGCCCGTGGTTTCGAGCGCATGGCGCAGGGGGGATGCGCCGTTTTCCAGCAGAACGCTGGACAGGAGGTGCGCCTTGAGCAGGGACTTGAGGTCGGTGCTTTTGCCCAGAAGCCATCCCAGGACGATGTGCGTCTTGCCAATCGTCTCGTCGATGGCATAGCTTTCCTCGACGAGAACAGGCGCGCAATAGCGCTTCTCGTCTTCCACCCCGATTTTTTCATCCAGTTTTTCGAAACGGCAAAGCGCCTGTTCGTCGATGACCTTGTGGTGCTCGAATGCCGGAATGTCGCCGTAGGTCATGAAGACCGAGTTCGAAGGATGGTAATGGGTATGGTAGAAGCGCTTGAGTTCTTCATAGGTCAGATCCGGTATCGACGCCGGGTCGCCGCCGCTGTTGTAATGGTAGGTCGAAGTCGGGAAAAGATAGGTGCACAACGTATGCCACAGGGCATTGACAGGGGAGCTCATCGCTCCTTTCATCTCGTTGTAGACGACGCCCTTGAAGACGAGGTCGCTCGCGGGATCCCCTGGTTTCTCGAATTCGACCCGGTGTCCTTCCTGGGCGAAGTCGAGTTCGTCGAGGCGGGAGAAGAATACGGCGTCGAGATAGACTTCCATCAGGTTCCTGAAATCCTTCCTGTTCTTGCTGGCGAACGGATAGGCTGTCCAGTCGCTGGAAGTGAAGGCGTTCATGAAGGTATTGAGCGAGCGCCTGATCATCATGAAGAAGGGGTCGCGCACGGGATAGCGTTCGCTGCCGCAAAGCGCGGTATGTTCCAGAATATGCGCAACCCCTGTCGAGTCCCGGGGCACGGTGCGCAAGGCGACGAAAAAGACGTTTTCGGGGTTGTCCGCGGCAAGATGAAAATGCTGTGCGCCGGTTTTCTTGTGACGGTATTCTTCCACGGTGAGGTTGAGGGAATCGATCTTCTCGGATCTCAGCCATTCGAAAGCGGGGTGGGTCATGAATGAATTCCTGTGGGCGATGAATTCATTTTACCGTGATGGAGGCTTGCTGACAAAAGCCGCTGGGTTATAATCCGGAAAAGTGGATACCCATGGAGGGGAAATGGTTGAAAAAGAGGATGTTCAGGTGAAGCAGTCGGGGCCGAATTATCTGGTCATGGGACTGCAGGTTTTTGCTGCGATTATCGTATTCAATATCGTTGCGGCCGTGATTTTCTACTTCTTCATCGCGCCGCACATGCATTAAAAAAACACGCCATCTCCGCTATGGCTCGAAGCGGAGGATGGCGTGGAACGGAGCAACTCAAGAATTTTTGAAGCTTAGAAGCTCACCTGTCCCTGCAGGAACATACCGTTTTGCCGGGTTTGCCCGTTGGCTACCTGAGCTATCGTGCCCAGGTTGACATAGGCTGCAGTCAGGGTGAAGTTCTTGCTGGCGATATAGGCGACATGAAAATCGTACATGGAGTTCTGATTCAAGTATGTCGATTGGGCGGTACCTGCAACGGCATAGTTGGGCTGCCTGCGGTATTCCGCGCCGAACACGACATTGGATGCCGCGAAGACTTCGGCTGACAGTTCCGGTTCGATCTTGTAGCTGGTGCTCGCGCCGGCAGTATTTCCCCCGCCGAATCCGAGCAGGCCCAGAGCATTGCCCTTGGTTGCGCGCAACACGCCATTCAGCAGCACGTTGGTTCCGCCCATGTTGACGATCTTGCTCGCAACGCCGTACATGTCGGTGCTGGATGTGTTGACGCCCAGTGCGGTATTGAGAGTGTTGGCCAGGTTACCCGAGGCCTTCTTGTATACTGCGCCGAGAGCGAATTGCGGCATGGTGTCGCCCATATCGTTCAATTTCACCTTGATGCCGAAATTGTCGACATTGTCGGTGTTGCTGTTGGTGGCGGTAAGCGCTGCAGCGTTGTCGTTCAGCATGTTGTGGGCATAGGAAACCTCGACCCGGTTGGCGAAGCTGGTGTTGACAGCCAGGCTGTTGATGTCCAGGTTCTGGGTGCCGATATGCGTGATCGCAACAGTCGGGCCTGAGGAAAGCAGCGCCCAGGGCACCAGCCCGCCGCCATTTTGACCATCGATGTTGGTGACTGCGTGTGCACCGGTTGTGGCCAGCATGCAGGCGACTGCCCCCATTCCTGTAAGTTTCTTCATAATTTCGACTCCTGATTTATTTGGTTTGAACAAGCTTTTTGTCGCTCTATTGTTGTAGCTGCGGCGAAGACCATTCTACAGGGCGGCATTTTTTCCGATTTGATCCAGATCAAAAGAAATGCTCGAATTCGTGATAAGATTCCATTACTATTGCGGCTTGCCGTAACTCTAAAAGTTTTTCGAGGAAGTATTATGGACCGTCCATCCTTCAGGGAATTGCGTGATGTCAAGCTGCAGACCGTGCGGCAGGCGATTTCTCCGGAATGCTACAAACGCTCGACTTTTCGTGCGCTGTTCTGGTATGCATTCGATCTTGCGCTTTATCTCGGTGCGATAACCGGCGTTTTTCTCAGCCAGAATGTCGCATTCAAACTTTTTTTCGGCCTTCTGGCAGGATGCACTGTCGCATTCATGTTCGTCTGGGCGCATGATGCAGCACACGGCACGCTCTTCAAGAGCAAGCGTGTTGCGGAATTCCTGGGAACGGTTTTCATGCTGCCTTCTTTCAATATGTACCGGCTGTGGTCTTACGGCCACAACAAGGTGCACCACGGTTTCACTTCCTTTACGCCGATAGACTGGATCTGGCGCCCCCTGGCGCCCGCTGAATATGCGGCGAAATCGCCGTTGCAGCGCTTCGTCTACCGTCTTGAGCGCAGCCCCTATACCTGCGCGCTGCATTACCTGTTGCGCGTCTGGTGGGCGGGGATGGTGCGCTTCAAGCCCGATCCCAATTTGCGCGACAGGCACATGTTCTCGATCTCCAAGGCGTTCACCCTGGCCTTCTTTATCGCCTATTCCGTCTTGGCCTACCAGCATGCTGGCGGAGTGTTCGGCGTGATTTCGGCAGTGGTCCTGCCCTTCCTGGTGTTCAACTATTTCATCGCGCTGTTCGTTTTCCTGCACCATACCCATCCCGACATTCCCTACTTCGATCAGCGTCAGGAATGGAGCAACACGATCGGCCAGGTCTATTGCAGCACGATCGTGCGCTGCTCGGCTTTGAGCGAAATCCTGATCCACAACATCATGATCCATATCCCGCATCATGTGGACAACAGGATTCCCTTCTATCATCTGAAAAAAGCCTATCGCGATCTCAAGCGCGAATACGGTCAATATTTCCATGAATACCGCTTCCGCTTCTCCACGGTATTCGGTATTTTCAAACGCTGCCAGCTTTACGATTACGAAAAAAAGGTCTGGTACAGCTTTCGCGAGGCTGCGGTGATGCGCATCAACCCGATGTTGAGAAAAGCTGCCTAGGCTTCACTCCCTGTTATTCGACGCGGCTTCCCATTCCGGGCAGGCGCGTCGATTTCTACGTTACCTTGCAGCTCAGCTCGGATAGTTTCTTTCCTGGTGCGTAGCCGATAGCTTTTCTTCCTTTCCTGTTGTGCTGATGGGAGGTTCCCATCATGTTCCTGTAGCACTGGCCCTAGTAAGCATGCCTTAAGCGAGCTTGAATATGCTACGCGAAAGTACCGGCCCCAGAGGGAGATTATGCGATGTCTACAGCCATCTTGCAGTTCGACGACAGGCAAACGGGGGAACCCGTGAATGAACGCAGGCGTGATTATAGCGCGCGCTTTCATATCAGCTTCTCGGGTCCCGAGGCGGAAGACAGGCAGGAACTGGAGCGCTTCATATACAATTCCTTCAGGCTGGCCTACGGTGCCCATGTGCATCACTTCATGCCTCAATTGATGAGCCTCAGGGATGCCAAAGGGGAATTGCTGGCGGTATGCGGCCTGCGCAGCGCAGGCGCGGAAAAGCTGTTTCTCGAAGCTTATCTGGAGGAGCCTGTCGACAGGGTTCTGAAAGCGAAGACAGGCCGGAAAATCGGGCGCGAGGACATTGTCGAAGTCGGCAATCTCGCGGGCTTTCGCCCCGGGATGGGAAGGCACCTGATTGCGGTACTGACCGCTCACCTGCATGAAATCGGCGTGCACTGGGTCGCCTTCACTGCCATTCCGGGATTGCGCAATGCTTTTACCAAGCTAGGCATCGAATTGACTTCGATTTGCCCTGCGGACAGAACGAAACTCCCCATGGAATGCCAGGCGGGATGGGGTTCCTATTACGGCAAGAATCCCCATGTGATGGTCGGGAATGTGCCGGAAAATTACCCCATCTTGCTTGAAAACCTGAGACTGCTGGAGCCCTTGCCTTGATGCTTGACGAGATTGCGTGTCATGAGGGCGTGGCCCTCTCCGACGGCGAGCGCAGTTTTACATACCGCGAGCTCGCAATGGCTGTTGAGGAGATCAGCGTGCAGTTGCGCACTTCCGGCGCGCAGACCATCGGCATCGCGATGGATAATTCCCCCCTGTGGGGGGTGCTCGATCTGGCGATATTGAATGCAAGGCTGGTCTGCGTTCCCCTTCCGGGCTTTTTCAGTCCGGCCCAGCTTTTCCATGTGATCCAGGATGCGGGCATCGATACGATTTTGACCGACAGGCCCGGGTTTTTCAGGGAACTCCTGGGAAACGGTGTCGGGCTGGTGATCGATCGTAGACACTTGTTCGGGAATTACGCCGAAATCCGCTGCCCGACCGCAAGTTCGAAAGCGCCTGCCGGAACGGCCAAGATCACCTATACTTCCGGGACTACGGGCAACCCCAAGGGGGTTTGCCTCGATACCCTTTCGATGGAAAAGGTTGCGCAGTCATTGCTGGAAGCATCTTGCGCGGGCAGGGGCGACCGTTATCTGAGCGTGCTCCCGCTGGCCACCCTCCTGGAGAACATCGGCGCGCTTTACGTTTCCCTGCTTGCCGGCGCCACCTGCTATCTGCTTCCTCTGGGGCAGGTCGGACTCGATGGGGCTGCGAAGCTCGATTCGGCGAAAATGGCGCGGGCATTCGAACAATTTCGCGCGAGCTGCGCCATACTGACGCCTCAACTGCTGCAGGCGCTCGTCGCGCTGGACAAGCCTTTGCCCGATTTGCGCTTCCTGGCAGTGGGGGGGGCACCGGTTTCCAGGCGGCTGCTCGAAATGGCTGTCGAGCTGGGTTTCCCTGTTTTCGAAGGCTACGGACTTTCGGAATGCGCATCCGTGGTGAGCCTCAATACGAAAGACAACCGTAAAATCGGCAGCGTCGGCAAGCCGCTCTCCCATGTCAGCCTGAAATTCGCGGAAGATGGCGAGGTTCTGGTGAAGGGGGAGCTCATGCTGGGCTATTGCGGCATGGATATCATGAATCGGAACGGATATTGGCCCACAGGGGATACCGGTTATCTGGATGGGGAAGGTTTTCTGCATTTGACCGGAAGGAAGAAAAACATTTTCATCACTTCTTTCGGGCGCAATGTCGCCCCGGAATGGGTGGAAAGGGAACTGACGGTTCATCCCGCGATTTTGCAGGCGGCCGTTTTCGGCGAAGGAAAGCCATGGAATGTGGCGGTGATCGTGCCCAGGGATCCTGCGCTGGTGGAAGATGCGGTCAGACAGGCCAATGAAACCCTTCCCGATTATGCCAGGATAGGAAAATGGCTCGTCAGCGATACGCCCTTTCTGCCAGAAAACGGGCAACTGACCACTAACGGGAGGCTGAAGCGCGATGCGATATGGCCGCTTTACCGGGAAAGAATAGAAGCGCTGTACGAGGGAGAGCATTGTGAAGTTCTATGAAGAACTGCTGGCCAAAACAGCCGGAGAGCGCGAGGCGCTCCTGAGTCTGCCGATCATCAGGGCGGGGGCGGCAGGACAAATCTCGCTGGAAACCTATGTTGCTTTTCTCACCGAAGCCTATCATCACGTCAAACACACCCTGCCCCTCCTGATGGCCTGCGGCGCCAGGATCCCGGAGCGGCTCGAATGGCTGAGGACCGGAATGGCGGAATATGTCGGAGAGGAAATCGGGCATCACGAGTGGATTCTGAACGACATCGCGGCATGCGGGGAAAACCCGGATGCCGTCCGGAACGGGCGCCCGAGCTTCGAGACTGAACTCATGGTGGCGTATGCCTATGATACGATAGCGCGAGGAAATCCGGTCGGCTTTCTCGGCATGGTGCTGGTGCTGGAAGGAACCAGCGTACAGATCGCCTCCGCAGCCGCCTGCGCGATCAGGGGAAGCCTGAAATTGCCGGATGCCGCGTTCAGCTACCTGACGTCCCACGGCGCGCTCGACGTTGGTCACACTGCATTTTACGAAACGCTGGTCGACAAGCTCGAGGACGCTTCGGACAGGGAGGCGGTGATTCATTGCGCCAGGATGTTCTACAGGCTTTATGCGAATATTTTCAGGAAATTGCAGGATGGGAGGGGCGATGGAATTACAGGGTAGCCGAATTCTGCTCACCGGAGCGGGAGGCGGCATAGGCAGGAGCCTCGCACTCAAGCTGGCCCGCAAGGGGGCGAACCTCGCCCTGGCAGGCAGAAACGAAGCCAGGCTGCAAGAGCTTGCCGGCGAGATCCGGGCAAATGGCGGCAAGGCCTATCCTGTCGTATTCGACATTTCGCGTCCGGAGGGACAGGAAGAAGTCGTCGACGAGGTCGTCCAGAATCTCGGCGGCATAGACATCCTCGTCAACAATGCGGGGGTCATGAGTTTCAGCGAGTTCTCCAGCCAGAATCCGGAGGACATGGAGCGCCTCGTCAAGACCAATGTCACGGGACCGATGCTGCTCACCCGCGCCGTGCTTCCGCATCTCTTGCGCCAGAACAGCGGAAAAATCGTCAATGTGGGCTCGACTTTCGGCGCCATCGGATTCGGGCATTTTTCTGTCTATTCGGCGACCAAGTTTGCGATGCGCGGGTTTTCCGAAGCCTTGGGACGAGAACTCGATCACACCCGCATCGGGGTGACCTATGTCGCACCCAGGGCGACCAAAACTGCCCTCAATACCGACACCGTGGTGGAATTGAACCGGAAAACGGGAATTGCCATGGACGAGCCCGAGGATGTTGCAGCGGCGATCATCGCTGCGATCGAAAAGGATGTCAGGGAATGTTACATCGGCTGGCCGGAGAAATTTTTTGCGAGGCTCAACGGATTGTTTCCGCGCCTCGTCGACAACGCATTGAAAAAAAACAACAGGATTGCAAGGGGATTGTTGAAACGTTAACTTTGATTGAGGAAGCAGCGAAATGAAGCATCTGAAATTTGCATTTTTGTTTGCAGCGGTTGCTGCGGTGAATGCCCATGCGGATCAGGGGCTCGATGAGGCAATCGTGCGATTGCAGCACGAATGGGCCATTGTCAATTACAAGACGCCTGAAGACAAGCGGGATTCGGCTTTCGCGACGCTGGCGGGAATGGCGCGGGATGTTTCGCAGCGCTACCCTCAAAATGCCGAACCCCTGGTTTGGCAGGCGATCGTGCTTGCCTCGGAGGCCAAGGTGAAGGGCGGCTTCAGCGCGCTCGGGCTGGCCAAGGATGCGAGGAATCTGCTGCTTGCTGCGGAAAAAATCAATCCCAATGCATTGGACGGCTCCATTTACACCACCCTCGGCTCGCTTTATTATAAGGTGCCGGGCTGGCCGATCGGTTTCGGAGACCACAAAAAGGCCAGGGAATACCTGGAGAAGGCCCTGAAGATGAATCCGGACGGAATGGATGTCAATTATTTCTATGGGGATCTGATGCTGACCGACGGCGATTACGATGCTGCGATCAACTACCTCAAGAAAGCGCTGGCGGCCCCTTCCAGGCCGGGGCGCGAGGTGGCGGACGCCGGGCGCAGGGCGGAGATTCAGACCGATTTGAAGAAGGCGGAAGAAAGCAGATGATCCCATGAGAATTCTCCTGGTCGAAGACGATGAGGCGTTGGGCGACGGCGTCAGGGTGGGGCTCGTCCAGGAGCGATTCACGGTGGACTGGGTCAAGGACGGCAAGGAGGCGCTTGCCGCCCTGGAAGCGGAAGACTACGGACTGATGATTCTGGATCTGGGCCTTCCCAAACTTTCAGGAATAGATCTCCTGAAGCTGATCAGGAGTCGCGGAATGGAGCTTCCGGTGATCATTCTGACAGCCCGCGACACGGTTGCCGACAGGATACTGGGGCTCGACCGCGGCGCGGACGATTATGTCGTCAAGCCTTTCGATCTCGACGAACTGGCGGCGCGAATTCGCGCATTGACGAGGCGGAAGATGGGGCGCGCCGAGCCCCTTCTGGTGCATGACAACATCATCCTCGACCCCGCTGCGCACAAGGTGACGCTGGGCGGCGAGGAAGTTGCTCTTTCTCCGAGAGAATTCGCTGTGTTGCGGGAATTGCTGGAGAATTCAGGCATCGTGCTTTCCCGTGACCGCCTGGAACAAAGCCTTTACGGCTGGAACGAGGAAGTCGAAAGCAACGCCCTTGAGGTGCACATCCACCATCTCAGAAGGAAGCTCGGCGCCAAGCTGATCAAAACCATCAGGGGCGTGGGTTATGTTATTCAGAGGGATTGAGGGTGTCTGAAAGCTTTTCCGTTTCGGCCTGGCTGAAATGGGTCAATGCATTTCATCTCTCCTTCACCGGGAATTCGCTCAGGGGGCGGCTCCTCAGGCTGCTGCTTTCTTCCAGCGCATTGTTCCTGCTGATCGTTTCCCTGCTCGCCTACGTCAATTCGCATCATGAGGCTGACGAACTTTTCGATGCCCAGCTTGCGGAATCGGCCAAGGTACTGCTGGATCAGGCGAGCACCGAGATTACAAAAGGCCCGAGCGTCGTCTCCGACAGCGATTACCCCACGCTCGAATACGAAAGGAAGATCGCGTTCCAGATCAGGGACAGGGAAGGCAATCTTCTGCTACGTTCCGCAACCACGCCGAGGCGCAGTCTTTCCGAGCATTCGGAGGGTTTCAGCGACAGTCTCATCGAAGGAAAAAAATGGCGCGTATTTTCCCACTGGAATAGAGACCGTACCCTGCAGATCCAGGTCGGACAGTTGCATGAAATTCGCAACGAATTGGCCGGAAAAATTGCGCTCAGCCTGCTCGTCCCTTTTCTGCTGGCGATTCCTCTGGTTGCCCCGCTGATCTGGTTCAGCATCGAGCGCGGCTTGCAGCCGGTCAACTGGGTGTCCGACGAAGTGAAGCAGCGCGCTGTCGAAAACCTCAAGCCCATCGTCATCACCGATGTTCCTGATGAGGTGCGTCCCCTCATCGACTCGATCAATACCTTGCTTTCCAGGCTGGAATATTCGTTCGAGAACGAGCGACGCTTCACGGCAGATGCTGCGCATGAATTGCGCACTCCGCTCGCTGCACTCAAGACCCAGGCGCAGGTGGCCTTGCGGGCGAGCGAAACCGGGCAGAGAAAAAAGGCGCTCGAACAGGTGATATCGGGCGTCGACCGGGCAACCCATCTTGTGCAACAATTGCTGACATTGGCGCGGCTCGATCCCCAGTTTGCCAGGGTCGAGGATGCGAAATTCGGTCTGCATCAGGTGGTTGTGCGGGTATTGACCGATCTCGCTCCCGAGGCGCTTGCGAAGAAAATCGAACTCACCTTCGAGGAGGATCGCGGCGCGCTGGTGAAAGGCGATGCCGAGATGATCGGCATCCTGACGAGCAACCTGGTCAGGAATGCAATCAGGTATACTCCGGAGCATGGAAGCGTCGAAGTTCGTATCGGGGAGGATGACGATGCGGTCTTGCTGCATGTCATCGACAACGGGCCGGGCATCGATCCCGAAGAGCGATCCCATGTTTTCGAGCGCTTTTACCGGACGCTCGGCAACAGGGTGAGCGGAAGCGGTCTGGGTCTTTCCATCGTAAAGCGCATTGCCGATCTGCATCATGCGCAAGTGGAGCTCGATTCGGGTGAAAATGGCAGGGGACTCTGGGTAAGGGTCAGATTTCCCAAACGTTGATCGGAAAGGAGAAGGTTTGACTCTTTTGCCGGAAAATCTGGCCCTCGCGCTGGGTCTGTCCTTTTTCTTCGGGCTCGCCTTCGAGGAGTTCTATGTCAGGAGCCCGAAAAAACGTCCTGGCGGAGTCAGAACTTTCCCCCTGCTCGCACTGTCCGGAGCAGGGCTTTACCTCCTGGAGCCGGTTCATGTCGCTGCATTTTGCGTGGGACTCCTGGTGCTGGGCGCGTGGCTGTACGCGTATTACCATGCGAGATGGACCGAAGGGACCCCTGCCGTCGAGCCCGGAGGCGGTCTCATCATTCCGGTCAGCAACCTGATCGCCTATCTGCTGGGCCCGATTTCACTGACTCAGCCGCACTGGGTCGCGGTTTCCTTTGCAGTCAGCGCTGTCCTGCTGCTCGGGGCACGCGAAAGCCTGCATCGCCTCGCTCAAAAACTGCCGGCGGAGGAGATCATGACCAGCGGCAAGTTTCTTGTCCTGACAGGCATCATTCTTCCCCTGCTGCCGAATCATCCCGTCACGAATCTGAGCTCGATCACGCCCCATCAGGTGTGGCTTGCCGTGGTGGTGGTCTCCACGCTGTCCTATGCCAGCTACATGATCCGGCGCTATATTTCCCCGGAAAAGGGGCTGCTTGCCGCCTCGGTGCTGGGGGGATTGTATTCCTCCACTGCAACCACGGTCGTTCTGGCGAAGCAGGGAAGGGAAGGCGCTTTTGCGAAGCCGGGAATTCTCTCGGGGATCGTTCTTGCCACTGCCCTGATGTATCTGCGGCTGGGCGTCGTGGTGGGAGTTTTCAATCTTCCCCTGGCGATTGCACTTTTCCCCTATCTTTTGGGGCTTTTCATGCTGGGGCTGCTTTTCGCCTGGGGCTGCAACCACAGAAGAGGGACGGGGGAGCAGGGAAGTGCGCCCGTTATGCAGACAAACCCCCTGGAATTGAATGCGGCTCTGCTTTTTGCCTTCCTTTTTGTGGCGATTTCACTGGCTTCGACCTGGGTCAGTACGGAATTCGGAAAAACCGGAATCTACTGGCTTGCAAGCATTGTGGGGATCACCGACATCGATCCTTTCGTGCTGAGCCTCGCGCAGGGCGGGGCTGGCGGACTGGGATTGCCGGCCATGGAAGCCGCGATCCTGATCGCGGCTTCCTCGAACAATATCCTGAAGGCTGTTTATGCGGCGATCTTCCTCGGATTTCGCGAGAGTCTCGCCGCAACGACCGCCCTCGTCCTGCTTTCCCTGACAGGCATCGTTCTCGCGTTTTTGCCCTAGGCCGGGTTAGGCTCATTGCCTGATTTTGGCAAGAGCGGCTGCTTTTACTTTACTCCAGGAAACTACATCGTTTGGATTTGCCAGATGGTCATCGCGTAAGTCTTGCTCGAAGCCGGGCGATGGCTTCC
>JAJZRP010000067.1 GCA_021802655.1 Pseudomonadota bacterium | reverse complement strand
GGCAGATGCCGATGCCAGGCCTTGTCCGAAAGGATGACGGAAGGCAGATGATTGGGCGGGAGCATTCAAGGTGCGACAACATTGCGACAAGAAAATCCGGTTTTGTGTAATAAGGAAGACCTGACCCATTTGGTCGAAACAAGACAACATGGAGAGATCACATGAATTTGGGATCAGCCTCGCTGAGATTATTGGGTGCTGCATTGGCGACGGTAATCGCTGGCTCCGCGCTGGCCGCCGCGCCCTCGTCCAACCTTGACCTGATCAAGAAAGGTGAATACCTGACTCACCTGGGTGACTGTGCTGCCTGTCACACCGCGCCCGGCGGCAAGCCCCTGGCAGGCGGTTTGGAAATGAAAACGCCATTCGGCATCATTCATTCCACCAATATCACGCCCGATACGGCGACCGGCATCGGCGCATATACCTTCGAAGACTTCGACCGCGCGATGCGCAGCGGCGTTGCACGCGATGGTCACAACCTTTATCCGGCCATGCCATATCCTTCATTCGCGAGAATCGCGCAGGACGATATGCGGGCTCTTTACGCCTACCTCATGCATGGCGTTGCCCCGGTCTCGCAGCCCAACAAGCCCAATGACATGAAGTTCCCGTTCAACATCCGTCAGGGGCTGGCCGGCTGGAACATGGTGTTCCTGGATGACAAGCCCTTCCGCTATGATTCCTCTCATAGCCCGCAATGGAATCGCGGCGCGTATATCGTTCAGGGGTTGGGACACTGCGGTTCCTGCCATACCCCGCGCGGCATAGGCTTCCAGGAGAAGGCCATGAGCGACGCAGGCAGCGATGGCAGATATTTCCTGGCCGGTGCCGATGTCGAGCACTGGCGCGCCGTCAATCTGCGCAATATCTGGACCGGGCCGGAAATCGCCAGGTTCCTGAAGACGGGAGAGAATGATCGCGGCACTGCCTATGGCGGCATGGCCGAAGTGGTCCATTTCAGCTCGCAGTATTTCACCGCAGGCGACTTGGCCGCCATCGGCGAATACATCCACGCGCTTTCGCCCAATCCGGATGAAGCGCCCAGCCGTGACGCCGTGTCAGTGGATGTTGTGCAAACCAACCGTGAGCTCTATGCAACCCGTGCTGGCCTTGGTTACGTGCAGTTCTGTGCCACCTGCCACCAGACGGACGGCAAGGGAGCAACCCGCTTCTTCCCACCGCTCGCCGGCAATACCTCTATCCAGGCCCGGAATCCCTCGTCGCTCATACACGTTGTTCTGACCGGCTCGGCCACGCCGCAGACCGTATCCTCCCCGCATGTATTCTCGATGCCTTCCTATGCGGTGTTGAGCGATCAGGAAATCGCGGAGATCGTGACTTTCGTGCGGACGCGCTGGGGCAATAGGGGCAGCGTGGTGACGGCCGCCCAGGTGCATAAGATGCGCGAGGCGCTGGAAATGAAACCGGTTTATCCGCCGAAGTTCAATCCACCGCGTTATGCCGACATGCTGAAGAACCCCAACGCCACCCAACTGATCTACGGCATGCGCCTGATGCGCGATACCAAGCGTCTGCTGACGAACTACGTGGGGAATGGTCTGAACTGCGACAGCTGCCATATCAATGGCGGAACAATGGCGCTTGCTGCTCCGTATGTCGGCGTGGCAGCCCAGTTCCCGAGCTATAACCCTCGTGCCGGCCGTGTCATCGACTTCAAGGATCGCGTCAACGGTTGCATGCTGCGTTCGATGGCCGGCAAGTTACTGGACAAGAACTCCGTTGAGATGAACGCCATGGTGGCCTACATGGACTGGATGCGCGCGGGCTTCAAGATGAAGCAGAAGATCCCGGGGCGCGGCACCGGCAAGATCAGCCACAGCATCGTACCGAATGCAGCGAACGGCAAGGATGTATACAAGAATTCCTGCGCTGTTTGCCACGGAACCCATGGCGAGGGCATCAAGCGCGCCGATGGCAGCTACCTGTTCCCGCCGCTGTGGGGTAACGATTCCTATAATATCGGTGCGGGCATTGCCAAGACCTATACAGCGGCCGCGTTCGCCAAGAACGTCATGCCACTGTCCAACACCTTCGCCTTCCCCATAGGCCAGGGCGGCCTGACGGATCAGCAGGCCGTGGACGTTGGCGAGTACTTCAGCCACATGCCGCGCAGGGACTTCCCTGCCAAGGTCCACGACTGGCCCAAAGGCGGCAAGCCAAACGACTCGCGCTATTGATCAGGCCCGGCCCCTGATAAACAGACCACCTTCGGGTGGTCTGTTTTTTTATTCGTTTCCCTTTCTGCACTCAAGCAGTCCAGAAGCGACCTGCAGCGAACGGACGAACCACCTTCTTTCTGCTGTCATCATGGATGATATACAATGAATCAGCCATTCACAGCGGGAGGTTAAAGCCATGTATGCAGTTGATCGGAGCGTCGCCATCGTCAAACCCAAGGAGCCTTTCCTTGAATGGGTAAAGGCTCTTCCCGGCTCGGAAATCGACATCACCCTGGAGCAACTGAGGACGGATTCCACAGTCTATCTCATTCCTGATTTCGACGAAATCGAGGATGCACTCGCCGCGATAGACCACATCTACGGCAATATCTTCGAAGCCGAGCTTTCCGAATGGTCCGAGGAAGAAAACACCTGGCCGGCAGACAGGACACTCAAGCTGTTCTGGAAATGGTTTGACGTTACCCTGCATTCCATCGTCATCGATGCAGCCGAAGACATCGAAGGCGAAATCACGATCAACTAAAGTCGAATGGAAAAATCCATCCTGTTTACTACAATGGGTTAAAACAGCATGGAGAACCAGCAATGAAACTGATAAACAAGCTTGCCGCTTCAATTTTGGTCGCATCCCTCGCGTCCTGCAGCAACCAGCCTTCCAAGCAGGACGTCGGCACCATCACCGGTGGTGTGCTCGGAGGCGTTCTGGGGGCGCAGGTGGGCAAGGGAACCGGACGGAACGTCGCCATCATAGCCGGGACATTGGCCGGCGCTTATCTCGGCAGCGCGATAGGCAAATCCATGGACGAGACAGACAGGCTGAAGACGGCACAAGCCATGGAAAGCAACCCGACAGGGAGAGCCACGAGCTGGCGCAATCCGGATACGGGGAACACCTATACCGTGACGCCGACAAAAACCTACGAGACGGAGGCAGGACCCTGCCGCGACTTCACGACGAAAGCCACCATCGGCGGCAAGCAGGAAACCGTTTACGGCAAAGCCTGCAGGCAGGCTGATGGAAGCTGGAAGACAATGTGATTCAAACTTTCCAGCGCAGCCAGACGCGCAGTTGCCTGAACTCCTCCGTGTCGATGGCGTCCGGCAGAATGACTACTGATTTCATCAGGCGCCTCCCCTCCTCCTTCAGGTTCAGGACGGTCAAATAAGGGGAAACGTAGCTGCTTCCGTGAAAAGCACAGATTTTCTCGCTGCCGCCACGCATGGAAAACCTGCAGGACTTTTCTTCAAGCTTCAGGGAAACGATGGAGTCGGAAAGCCTGATAAGCGCATAACGCAGGATCGAATAAGCCATGCTGAACGCCAGAAGCATGACAAGGGGAAGCCTGGCTGGAATTGGAAGAACGAGAACCAGGAAAATCGCGCCAAGATGGACTGTTGCGAGGATGGCAGCAAGGCTGATCGAAGGCTTGAGGGAAATCGGGATCATTTTTCCTTCTGCCGGGGAGAGGACTTGATCACCTGGAAAAAAATTTCGTCGTCCTTGACCATGCCCAGCTTGCTCCTCGCACGTTCCTCGATCGCAGCATAACCCTGCTTCAGATCCTTCACATCAGCGTCGATCGCGGCATTTCTTTCCTGCATTTTCTGGTTGGCCTGCTGCTGCGCCTTGATCTGTTTGTCCAGATCCCGGACCTGAAGCCACCCTCCCTTGCCCAGCCAAAGCGAATATTGCATCAGGGCGATCAGGGAGAGCAGAATCAGGAGCAGGATTCGCATCTAGCGCAATTGGAAAAATGCCTCGCGCCCTGCGTAAACTGCCATGTCGCCCAGATCCTCTTCTATGCGGAGCAACTGGTTGTATTTTGCCAGACGGTCGGAGCGGCTCAGGGAGCCCGTCTTGATCTGCATGGCGTTGGTCGCAACCGCAATGTCGGCAATCGTCGTATCCTCGGTTTCTCCGCTTCGGTGGGAGACGACCGAAGTGTAACCCGAGCGCTTGGCAAGCTCGATCGCAGCGAAAGTTTCGGAAAGCGTCCCGATCTGGTTGATTTTGATCAGAACTGAATTGGCTATTCCCTGGCGGATTCCTTCCTTCAGGATTTTTGTGTTCGTGACGAAAATGTCGTCTCCGACCAGTTGGACGGAAGCGGATAACCTTTTCGAAAGGAGCTTCCAGCCTTCCCAGTCCGTCTCGGCCATCCCGTCCTCGATGCTGATGATGGGATACTTGTCGACCCATGTGGCAAGATAGTCGCAGAACTCCTCCGCGCTCAGACTCAATCCTTCCGAGGCCAGTTCGTATTTCCCGTTCTTGAAGAATTCCGAACTTGCGCAGTCGATCCCTATCGCCACGTCGGAACCCGGCAGGTAACCCGCACTTTCGATCGCCTTCACAATGAGTTGCAGCGCCGCCTCGTTGCTCTCCAGGCTTGGAGCGAATCCGCCCTCGTCCCCGACAGTTGTCGGCATGCCCCTGGCGTCGATCAGCTTCTTGAGGGAATGGAAAACTTCTGCGCCGCACCTCAGCGCTTCCCTGAAACTTTGCGCACCTACCGGAATGATCATGAATTCCTGCATGTCGATGCTGTTGTTGGCATGCGCACCGCCGTTGATGACATTCATCATGGGAACCGGCATGGTCATCGAACCAGCACCGCCCAGATAGCGGTAAAGCGGAAGTCCGGATTCCTCCGCAGCCGCCTTGGCGACCGCCATGGATACGGCAAGGATCGCATTCGCCCCGAGCCTCGACTTGTTATCGGTGCCGTCGAGGTCGATCAGCGTCTTGTCGATGAAAGCCTGCTCGGCGGCATCCAGTCCGATGATCGCCTCCGAGATTTCGGTGTTGACGTTCTCGACAGCCTTGAGCACGCCTTTGCCCATGAAACGCGAAGCATCGCCGTCCCTGAGCTCGACCGCTTCCTTGGTGCCCGTCGAAGCGCCGGAAGGAACGGAAGCCCGCCCCAGCACGCCCGATTCGAGCAGCACGTCCGCTTCCACGGTTGGATTGCCCCGCGAATCCAGAATTTCGCGGGCGATGATATCGATAATGGCACTCATGCTTTGACAACCTTTCTATATTATTGGCTCAGCTCTCGCTGGTGTTCGATGAAACCCCGGCTTTTGATCAGGGCGTCCAATTCCTTCAAATTCTGCAGCAGCGCTTTCATGCCTGCCAGAGGCCATGCATTGGGGCCATCGGAGAGCGCCTTTTCGGGATTGGGGTGGGTTTCCATGAAAATACCGGAAATCCCGGCTGCAACCGCGGCTCTTGCCAGAACGGGAACGAATTCACGCTGCCCCCCACTCCGGTCACCCTGGCCTCCCGGGAGCTGGACGGAATGGGTCGCATCGAAAACGACGGGGCAGCCCGTCTCGCGCATCACCATGAGGGAGCGCATGTCGGATACCAGATTGTTGTACCCGAAGGAAACGCCTCTTTCGCAAACCAGGATGTTGTCCTGATTGCTCGCAAGTTTCGCCTTTTCGACGACCTGCTTCATGTCCCAGGGCGCGAGAAATTGCCCCTTCTTGATGTTGACGGGCTTTCCCGATGCGGCCACGGCCTGGATGAAATCGGTTTGACGGCAGAGGAAGGCCGGTGTCTGCAGCACGTCCACTACCGAGGCTGCGGCATCTATTTCTTCCACGGCATGGACGTCGGTCAAAACCGGAACCCCGATGCTGCTCCTGACTTCCTCCAGTATCTTCAAACCCTCGTCGATACCCGTCCCCCTGAAGGATTTCCCCGAACTCCTGTTGGCCTTGTCGTAGGAAGATTTGTAGATGAAGGGCATGGCAAGCGATTCGCACAATTCCTTCAGAGCGCCTGCGGTATCGATGGCGAGTTGCCTCGACTCGATCACGCAAGGGCCTGCGATCAAAAACAGGGGGTGATGGAGACCGGCATCGAAGCCGCAGAGCTTCATGAATTTCCCCTGAAGGCGATCGCCGCCCTGACAAAGGACTCGAAAAGGGGGTGGCCGCTGCGCGGAGAGGAAGTGAATTCGGGATGGAACTGGCAACCCACGAACCAGGGATGATCGGGAAGTTCGATCATTTCGCACAGATCATGACTGCTCGATTTGCCGCTCACCCTGAGTCCCGCCTTTTCGAGTTGCGGCAGATACTGATTGTTGACTTCGTAGCGATGGCGATGCCGCTCAACGATGCGCTCTGAACCGTATATTTTAAGGGCAAGCGTGTCTTCACCGAGACGGCATTCCTGTCCGCCCAGGCGCATGGTGCCCCCCAGATCCGAATGGATGTTCCGCGTTTCGATCCTGCCATCCGCATTCATCCATTCGGAGATCAATGCGATCACCGGGAATGCGGTATCGGTGTCGAATTCGGTGCTGTTCGCGCCTGCAAGTCCAGCTTTGTGGCGCGCAAACTCGATCACCGCGAGCTGCATGCCGAGACAGATGCCGAGATAAGGGATGGCGTTTTCCCTGGCATAGCGTATCGCCCTGATTTTGCCTTCGATGCCGCGTTTTCCGAAGCCTCCCGGAACCAGGATCGCGTCCATGCCTTTCAGGCAATCCGTGCCTTGCGCTTCGATGTTTTCTGAATCGATGTAATGTATCCGGATCTTGCATAATGTATGGATGCCGGCATGAATCAGCGCTTCCGAAAGCGACTTGTAGGATTCCGTCAGATCGACGTACTTCCCCACTATGGCGATATCGACTTCGTTTTCCGGATGCTGCAGGGAATGGACAATCCTGTTCCAGACTGAAAGGTCGGCTGGAGGCGCATCGATATCCAAAGTCTTGCAGACGATGTCGTCGAGATTCTGTTCATGGAGAAGCGCGGGGATCTTGTAGATGCTGTCCGAATCGACTGCGGATATCACCGCCTCCTCTTCGACATTGGTGAAGAGTGCGATTTTCCTTCTTTCGTCATCGGGCAACGACCTGTCTGCGCGGCACAACAGAATATCGGGCTGGATGCCGATGGAGCGCAGTTCCTTCACAGAATGCTGCGTCGGCTTGGTCTTGATCTCGCCGGCTGAAGGAATATAGGGAACCAGCGTAAGGTGGATGAAGCAGGTGTTGTGGCGCCCGCTGCCTATCCCCATCTGTCTGATCGTTTCGAGAAAGGGCAGCGATTCGATATCCCCTACCGTCCCGCCGATCTCGACAATCGCAACAGTCGCATCGGCCGCCCCGATCTCGATGAAGCGTCTGATTTCGTCGGTGATGTGCGGAATGACCTGGACTGTGCCGCCGAGGTAATCTCCCCTGCGCTCCTTCTTGATCACGCTTTCGTAGATCTGCCCGGTTGTAAAATTATTGCGCTTGCTCATCCTGACGTTGACGAAGCGCTCGTAATGGCCGAGGTCGAGATCTGTTTCGGCCCCATCTTCGGTGACGAAAACCTCTCCGTGCTGGAAGGGGCTCATCGTTCCTGGGTCGACGTTGATATAGGGATCGAGCTTGAGCATCGTGACATTGATGCCGCGCGACTCGAGGAGTGCGGCGAGGGAAGCCGCCGCAATGCCCTTGCCCAGGGATGAGACGACGCCGCCGGTCACGAATATGTATTTGGTCATGAAACTTGTGGATGAATTCAATCGCGATATGATAGCCGAAAAAGGGGGTGACCCACAATCCGACTACTTGTTGCGTGCTTCGTCG
>JAJZRP010000015.1 GCA_021802655.1 Pseudomonadota bacterium | reverse complement strand
AAGCCGGGCCGAACGCGCAGTTGTGGTAGTAGAGGGCATAACAAACCTCCTGCCTGGTGTACGATAGACACAATGTTAGTACAAAAGACAAGATCCGTCCAGGAAAGAATCGCTAGCCGATGCATTATCCCTTACGCCAATCGCTGCTATTGCGTGTTCAAACTCGGGTGACGACTGGCTCCGATTACCCGTGTCGAACGCCGCGACTCTGGTTGTCCTTCCAATCCTGACAGATGTTCGCGAAAACGGCCAAATGATCCAAAATCCGGACTTTAGTTCTTGGGGGCGGATCCCTGTTCAGAAGACGGACGCGGGTTCGATTGCGCAAACGGGAATCGAACTGATGACATCAAGAAGACGTGTGCAGCGCTAAATTGAAAGAGAAAACTTGTAGGGTTATTGACAGTAACATTATGATTCCGCAGTATTCCGCACCAACGCGCACGCTTCCGCAATCCCAATACAGACGCGGTTTGAAACTGGTGGCGATTCCACCACCAACAATGAAACCTCAACCGTTCTCGGTTGGGGTTTCTTGCCTTCGGCGAAACTTCGTTTTCTCGCCTGATCGCGCCGGTTCCCGCGTGCTGCTGGGGGTTCCTGAGAAAACCTGCGGACTTCGCCGGCCGGCCACGCGGCCCGATTATGGCCACATTTCACTCTCTCCGGGCCATTCTTCTCTCCGGCTTTGCTCTCCGAATCTGGCCCGAAGTCCGCAAGGGCCATGATCACACCCGCTATGAATCAATAGCTTACACGCGGACGAATCAAGCGGTTGGATTGCGGCATTGGCTACCCAAAGGAGGCATCCCCATTGGTGGATGGTCTGTCGACGGTCGAACTGTCGTTCCGTGGGTTTTTGTTGCATGCACTACTGGACCATCGAAAGTTAATGAGTCGTTCAGGTTAGCAAGCAATATTTCGGCTAGCCGCTTTACAGGTGGGGCCGGTTTGGATTCGGCCCGGTGCAGGATCAAGCCAATCTTTGGCAATTCTGGCAGGTTATCGAGTACGCGCAGGTACGCGGGAAGCCCAACCTGGGTGCGGACAGTGATACCGAGGCCAGCACCAGCTGCGGCCCAGACGCCACTCAGGCTTGGGCTCGTGAAAGCAATGCGCCAAGGTATGCGAGCGTGGTCGAGGGCATTTGTCGCCGCGCTGCGCATGAGACACGGCGATTCAAAGACAACCAAGGGCAAAGGTTCGCTGTTGGCCGTGTATGTCCAATCAGCCTTCCCTATCCAGCACATGGGTAGCTCGGCGACGAACTGGCTATGGGGGGTGGTGCTATTCCCGGAGTCCCATGCCAGCGCGAGGTCGAGACGGCCGCTGGTAACGAGTTCCAGCAACTCGGCATTTCGCGCCACACGAGCTTCGACGCGGATACGCGGATGGGCGCGGACGAAACTGCCCAACACCTCAGTGAGCAAATTCTCGCCGAAGTCCTCCTGTAGGCCGAGTCGCACCCAGCCTTCGAGTTCGGTACCCCGCACGGCGGTCGCTGCCTCGTCGTTCAGTTCGAGCAGTCGCTTGGCGTACCCGAACAGGATTTCGCCGGTAGGGGTAAGCACCATGCCACGTCCGGACTTGCGCAGGATGGGGCTGTCCACTTGGCCTTCGAGTTTTTTTAATTGCGCGCTTACGGCTGAAGTTGAGCGTCCGAGACGGTCGGCTGCCTTGGCAAAACTGCTGAGTTCGATGCCGAGCACGAAGCTGCGCAGCACATCCAGGTCAAACGTTAAACGGCTCATACTGATCGTCCACATTTTCGGGATTATCTGTTCAATACTTTCTGATTATCGGAACTATCTTTGCCTGGTATCATGAAACTGTCAAGTTCATTTTCAACCAAGGAGAAGTCAAATTGAGCACGGAACAAAGCTATGGGCAACAAGCCATGGGGCAGGATGCCCGCAAGCTGGCGGAACTGACAGACGAGATCCTATTCGGCGACATATGGGAACGTCCCGAGTTGTCGAAACGCGACCGCAGCCTCGTCACTGTGGCCGCGCTGGTGGCCATGTACCGGCCGGAGCAGTTGCCGTTCCATCTCGACCGCGCCCTTAAGAATGGCGTTACGAAGGAGGAACTGGTCGAGATCATTACGCACCTGGCCTTCTATTCCGGCTGGCCTACGGCGGCCTCGGCGATCAAGTTGCTAAGTACTGCCATGAGCCATAGCTGACCGTGCAAACCCGACAACCGAACACAGGAGCCGTTGCGCCATGCCCTACGCCCGAATATCGCTAATGAAAGGCAAGTCGCCCGAGTATCTCCGGGCGCTCTCAGACAGCCTGCACCGAGCGCTTGTGGAAACCTTCGGCGTTCCACTAGAGGATCGCTTTCAAGTCTTTCACCAGATGGCACCTGATGAATTGGTGTTCGACAGGGATTACCTGTGTGGCCCTCGCAGCGACGACTATGTGCTGATCGCCATCACCGCCGGCCGGCAACGCGACACCCAGACCAAGCAGGCTTTTTACCGGCGGCTTACCGATTTGCTGGAGAAATCGCCGGGTATTCGCCGCCAGGATGTGATGGTGGTAATCAACACGAACGAGTCCGATGAATGGTCATTTGGCGACGGTATCGCAACCATGGTCGTCGATGTCTGACTCACTGAATGGAGAACAATATGTTGGCAATGCAATACAGTTTCACTCTCCCGTCCGACTATGACATGTCGGTCATTCGGGAGCGGATTGCGAGCAAGGGGCATTTGATGGACGATTTTCCATTGCTCGTTTTCAAGGCATTTTTGTATGCCCGCCGCGATCAAGGACGCCGCCATGCCTGTGAAAACCTCTACGCGCCGTTCTATCTATGGGAAAACGCTGAAGGGATGAATCGCTTTCTCGGCAGTAACGGCTTTGCGGCCCTGACTGGATCCTTCGGCTGGCCCTCGATAAAAACCTGGTCGGTATGGGAGTCGCGACTGCAGACGACACTTGCTACGGCGGTCTGCGCAACGCGCGAGATCGTGCAGATTCAGCCCCATACCGTACTCGCCGACCTACAGAAAACAGAAACTGAACGTGTGTGGTCCGATGTCGACAAACATGGCGCACTGGGAGCCGTCGTTGGCTTCGAGCCAAGTACTTGGACCTTGGTACGTTTCCGACTCTGGCCGCAGTACCATGAATCTTTCGACCAAGCGGGCGTGCAGGTCTATGAAGTTGGACACTTGTCCATCCCGCCCAGATTCATCGTGTCTGGCTAAGGAGCGAAAGGGATGGCGTTGGCGCGCTCAAGGCATCTTGCTCGACTCATGGGTTCACTATTGGTTATGGTGGGTGTGCTGGCCATCTCTCTGAAACCAAAGGGCGTATAACGACGAACGACAACGGGACACCCCGATCGGTACAACTGAAATTATTGCTCCGGCCATCAAATATTGAAACTCTGGGACGCTGATATCCTGGTTCCAAAGGGCTCGACTGATCCCGGCATTTCTTGGCCGATCAATCACTCTTCTCAGTAAATTCCGCGCCCATCGCCCCAGCAATGATCTGCAGGTCGTGATCGTTGATGGCGAGCAATCCAAAACGGAAAGGATAACCCCAGTTGCCGACTCCGGCGGTCAGTTCCAATACTGCGAGAAGTGGCAGAATCGACACTTCCCTGGCAGGAAGCCAGGCCACATCCCGGCGAAACGGTCGAAACCCGCCGCCCATGTCAAAAGAATAGGGCTCTCCCGGCTTGACGATTCCGATGGCGGTGAACATTTGGAATTTTTCCCTGCCGCGAAATTCCAGAGTCGGAGAATAATAGATGACACGATCCTCTGGCTTGATGCGCCGTAATGGCGCGGCTTTGCCGTGACAGACCTGCATGAACCCGCCATCACGTCCAGTTCGAACATGCTTGGCCGATGCCACGGCAATCCAGTTGCGGCTCACGCTGCCGAAAGAGAACAAACGCGGAGGCGATGGCCGTCCGGATCAACGGCCGTGAAGGTGTAACCAAAATCCATCACCGTCGGAGTTTGGGCGATGATGATTCCTCGTCGGGCCCAATCTGCATGCATCGCATCCACGGCATCACGGTCCGCCACTGAAAAAACCAATTCGCTCCCTCCTCCCGACATGCCAGTGGCAGGTTCGACTTCGTGTTTCGCCCATAGCCCGAACTTGAGGCCCGAGTCCAAGGCAAATAGAGAAAATGTGGGCGAGTTGTGGACAGGAGATTTCTCCAGTAAATGGGCGTAAAAATGGGTGCTGACAGTGGGATTGTCCACATACAGAATGATGTAGTTGGGGGAAGTCATATTGGTCTCCGCAGTTGTCAAGGTAAGGTGCAGGCACAGAACCAGGCCTGTTCCTCTGGGAACCATCCTAAGCAACACGGTTGTCAGATTCTGTCAGCAGTCGCTCCTTGCGGAGGAATGCCTTCGATTTCGCGCCACTCTTTCAGCAGGGCCTGACGCCTTTTCGGGTAGCGGTGGTCGGATAGGCTCATGGATTCAATCCGGTCCGCCCGGAAATGGCGAAATGCGGAACGCAGTTCGCACCACGCCACGACCACGCGCACCTGATCGAAGAAGCCGAGTGCAAAGGGCCAGATGGTACGGGAGGATTCCTGGTCCTTGAGGTCACGGTAGACAATCTCTGCCTTGCGTTCGGAGCGGATGGCTTGCCGGATGAGAGATAATTCGACTTTGTTTTCAGGAATGGGGGACCCAGGACCGACAAGCAGGGCAGACGAGTCGAGTTTATTGCGGAGATCTTCGGGGAGAACTGCCGCGATTTTTGTGATGGCCTCACGCGCGGCCAAGCCGAGCCTTTCGTCTCCGCGATCGGCCACCCAACGCGATCCCAGGACCAGAGCCTCGATTTCCTCATCGGTGAACATCAATGGAGGGAGCAGGAAGCCGGGACGCAGGACATATCCGAGACCGGGGGCTCCCTCGATGCAGGCACCCTGCTCCTGTAGCGTGCCGATATCGCGGTAGAGGGTACGAAGGCTGACGCCAAGCTCTCGAGCCAACAGGTTCCCGGCCACTGGAAACCGGTGACGGCGCAGGATCTGGATCAGGTTCAGCAGGCGTTGGGTTCTGGACATGCGTTATCTTGGCAGAGAGGCACACTTTTTGAAAAGCTATTTTCTAATTTCACGATAACTCCAACAATTTTCGCCGCTCCTTGCATGGCGGTCGGCTTGCGCGGCAGTTGCGCCTTGCCATCCTCGCCATTTGGTAGCGTGATCCCGCGGCAACCTGGAAACGGTTTCCCTCGCCGAGCGCCAGGCCGCCATCGATGCGGGAGATCAAGCAGACCGGGGCCAGCCGCAACACGCTCAAGCAGCACTTCCGGGTGTTGGTCGAGCGCGGCACGCTGAACCAGCACGGCAGCGGCCGTGGGGTCTGGTACGACCTGCGCTGAGAGGCTGAAGGACGCGGGTTCGATTGCGCAAACGGAATTGTACTGATGGCCACGATGGCCCTTCATTTATTATGGGTATGGAAATTGCTTGCTTTCCAGTGAACAGAACTTTCAATCTGCAGCAAGATCGAATCGACGATGAGGTTAACGGAGCATGGGCGTGGCGAAAGCATCTGAAAAGGAAGGCAATGTCGAGCTGGTAACTATCTACGAGATCAGCAAGATACTGAGTTCGTCCCTCGATTTGAGGAGGACGGTACGGGAAGTCCTCAACGTGCTTTCTTCCCATTTGAAGATGCAGCGCGGCATGGTCAGCCTGGTGCAGGAGTCCGGAGAATTGCAGGTTGTTGGTGCATCCGGTCTTTCCGACGTGGAAATCAGCCGTGGCCGCTTCCAGATCGGGGAAGGCGTGACAGGGAAAATCATGAAATCGGGCATGCCCGTCGTGGTTCCCGATATCGCGAAGGAGCCGCTCTTTCTCAATCGCACCGGTTCGCGCAACCTGGAGGAAGACAGGGTCGTCTCCTTCATAGGGGCGCCGATCAAGGTGGGTCGCGAGACCATAGGCGTCATCAGCGTGGACCGTGAACTCGACGGGCAGCGCCCGAATTTCGAGGGCGATATCCGTTTTCTTGCCATGGTCGCCAATCTGATCGGACAGACGGTCAGGCTGCATCAGAAAGTGGCCAGCGAGCGGCAGCAGCTCATGATGGAAAAGAGTCGCCTGCAGAAGGAGTTGCACGGGAAATACAGGGTGGACAACGTGATCGGGCAGAGCAAGGTCATGCAGGAGGTTTTCGCCGAAGTGCACCAGGCTGCTCCGGGCAAATCCACGGTGCTGCTGCGCGGGGAGAGCGGGACGGGGAAGGAAGTGATCGCGCGCGCTATTCATTATCTCAGTTCGAGAAAGGACAAGCCATTTATCAAGGTCAATTGCGCGGCCCTGTCCGAGACCCTGCTCGAATCGGAGCTTTTCGGTCACGAAAAGGGGTCGTTCACGGGTGCGACTCAGGAGCGCAAGGGGCGATTCGAACTCGCCCATGGCGGTACCCTCTTTCTCGACGAGATCGGAGACATCACGCCATCCTTCCAGACAAAACTCCTGAGGGTGCTTCAGGAGCGGGAATTCGAGCGGGTCGGCGGGAACAAGCCGATCAAGGTGGATATACGCCTCATCACGGCAACCAACCGCAACCTCGAGGAAGCGGTATCCAAAGGGGAATTCAGGGCCGACCTCTACTACAGGATCAATGTGGTGAGCATTTTCCTTCCCCCCTTGCGCGAGCGGCGCGAAGACATTCCCCTGCTGGTCGATCATTTTCTCCAGGAATTCAATCGCGAAAACCAGAAAAAGATCACCATCACGCCTCAAGCGCTGAAGGTCATGCTGGATTGCTATTGGCCTGGCAACGTGAGGGAACTCGAAAATTGTGTCGAGCGGACCATGACCATGGCGCGTGGCCCCACGATCCGGGAGGTGGATCTCCCCTGCCAGCAGAACAAGTGCTTCTCGCTTTCCCTGCGCAGCTACGGTAAATCGGCCAGACCCGTGATCCCCATAATTTCAGAGCTGGTGGCAGAGCCCGAGTTCAGGGAAGCGCCGCCTGATTTCGAGAATTCCGAACCTTCCTCCTTCAGTTCCGAGCGCGAGCGCCTGATCTGGGCCATGGAGCAGTGCGGCTGGGTCCAGGCCAAGGCTGCGAGGCTGCTCAAGCTGACTTCCAGGCAAATGGGCTACGCGTTGCAGAAGCACAAAATCGAGATCAAGCGTTTCTGATTTTCCAGTCAAACCGGCAAGTGTAGCAAACGCTACACTTGCGACAACGCTGTATGGATTCAGACAATCCCGTTCGCTCCAGGCGCAAGCATTTCAGCGTGTTCAGAACGATTCGGTCTTTGGCATGGTTGTTGCTCATCCCTGTTCAAACGGATTTCATTCCGAAGACGACAAGGAGCGAACATGCTGGAACAAAATCAAACTGCGCCGCTTGAAGAGGTGATGCAGCAAATCGCCGAGCACAAGGGATGCGGCACTTCGAGCGAAGGCGGGAAGGCCAGCTGCGGCTCTTCCTCCGCACCAGAAGACATGGCGCCCGAAGTATGGGAAAAGGTCAAGAACCATCCCTGCTACAGCGAGGAAGCGCATCACCATTATGCGCGCATGCATGTGGCGGTTGCGCCTGCCTGCAATATCCAGTGCAACTACTGCAACAGGAAATACGACTGTGCCAATGAAAGCCGGCCGGGCGTGGTGAGCGAGAAGCTGACGCCTGAGCAGGCTTCCAAAAAAGTGCTGGCGGTCGCATCCACCATTCCGCAGATGACGGTTCTGGGAATTGCGGGGCCAGGCGACCCCCTTGCGAACCCCGAAAAGACATTCAAGACATTCGAGCTGATTTACAAGGCGGCTCCGGATATCAAGCTGTGCCTGTCCACCAACGGGCTCGCCTTGCCTGACCATGTGGAAACCATCAAGTCATTCAATGTGGATCATGTGACCATCACCATCAACATGGTCGATCCCGAAGTGGGGCAGCACATCTACCCCTGGATTTTCTGGAAGCACAAGCGTGTCACCGGAATCGAGGCTGCCAGGATACTTACCGAACGCCAGATGCTTGGGCTGGAGATGCTGACTGCGGCCGGCATATTGTGCAAGGTGAATTCCGTCATGATCCCGGGGATCAACGACAAGCATCTGGTCGAAGTCAACCGGGCGGTGAAATCGCGAGGCGCATTCCTGCACAACATCATGCCTCTGATTTCGGCGCCGGAGCACGGCACGGTATTCGGCCTCAACGGCCAGCGCGGGCCAACGGCGCAGGAGTTGAAGGCGCTTCAGGACAGCTGCGAAGGGGAGATGAACATGATGCGCCATTGCAGGCAATGCAGGGCGGACGCGGTAGGTTTGCTGGGCGAGGACAGAAGCGCCGAATTCACTACCGAAAAGATCATGGAAATGGATGTCCAGTACGACATCGAGAAAAGGCGTGCCTATCAGGAAATCGTCGAGCAGGACAGGCAGGAGAAGGTTGCAGCCAAAAACGCCGAGCTTCTCGAACTGGAAGAGGAATATTCGGAGGTGAAGATACTGGTCGCGGTCGCCACCAAGGGTAGCGGCAGGATCAACGAGCATTTCGGGCATGCCCAGGAATTCCAGATCTACGAGGTCGGCACCGGAGGTTCCAAATTTGTAGGACATCGCCGTGTCGATCTCTATTGCCAGGGCGGATACGGCGAAGAGGATACGCTGCCGACGGTGATTCGCGCCATCAACGACTGCGTCGCGGTATTCGTCGCCAAGATCGGCGGTTGCCCGAAAGATGAACTGAAAGCGGCTGGCATCGATCCGGTGGACAAATATGCCCACGAGTTCATCGAGCAATCTGCGGTGCGTTATTTCAAGGAATACCTGGGAAGAATCAAATCCGGGGAAATCGTCCATGTCGACCGTGGAGACGCGGATATTCGGCAGGGCGCCTATATAGCAGCTTGAATCTTTAATCTATTTCAAATTTCTGGAGAGAAAATCATGGCATACAAAATCATTTCGTCCCAATGCACAGCCTGTTCAGCCTGCGAACCGGAATGCCCGAATGTGGCGATTTACGAGAAGGATGGCACTTTCGTCATCAATCCCAAGAAATGCACCGAGTGCATCGGCTATTTCGACGATGCCCAGTGTGTTGCGGTTTGTCCCGTCGACAATACCTGCGTGATCGACACCAGCTACCCGCGTTACCAGGCCGCCTAGGAGAAGAGCATGAATTTGACGATCACACCCGGTGCGGAAAAATTCATACGCCAGATGGTTCGCTTCAACGGCGGGGAGAATTACGGATTCAGGCTTTCCGTTACGGCAGGGGGATGCTCGGGTCTTGCTTCGGAGTTCACGGTCGAGGCCGAGCCAAAAACGGGTGACAGCGTGGTGGTGAAAGACGGCATCAGGCTCTTCCTCCCGGCTGAAAGCCGCCTGCTTCTGGATGGGGTGACCATTGACTTCGTCGATACGCCGACGAAGACGGGGCTTTCCTTCATCGACCCCAAGGCGGCTCCCTGCGGTTGCAGCAGTGCCGGGGTTGCCAGCATCGACATTGCGTCGATAGCCAGGAACTGATGATTGGAAGCATCCGATGAAGCCTGGCTCGAACACGCGTGTTTGGGGGGTGGTTTGCCCCTGGAAGCGGAACAGCATCTCCGCCTCGCAGGACTCGCCTATTCGAACGACGAGGTGGCAGAAGCCCATCTCGACAGGGCGATGGAGGCGGCACCTGGACACGCCGCAGTATTGATAGGGCGCTACCGTTTCTATTTCTACAAGGGGCGGCTCGTCGATGCACTGAAAGTGGCGAAAGATTGCCTTCTGAAAGCGGCGCATGACAATGCTTTGGCGCAGGACTGGCGGATGGTGCGCCATGAGGATGCGAATTTCGGCAGCTTCGAGGCGATATTGCCGAGATTCTATCTCTTCACCCTGAAGGCTTATGGATACCTGAACATGCGACTTGGCAACCTGGTCGAGGGCAGGGAGATTGTCCTGAAACTGCTGGAACTGGATCCCGGGGACAAGATAGGGGCGAAGGTGCTTTTGAATGTGCTCGATCGGATGGGGCTGGATGAGGATGACTGACGACATTGTCGAGGCCAGAAACTGGCTGGGAGAGGAACTGGATTGCAGCGTGTGCGGCAGCCGTGACGTGAAATGCTGTCTGATGAAAGCCTGTGTCGAGGACCGCTATGCGAAGCGGATAGACCGGTTCTTCGACTGGAATCCGGAAAAGGCAAAGGAATATCTGGAGCATCCCTATTTCGAGGTGAGAGCAGTTGCCGCCAAGCATGTCGAAGCCGAATTGCTTCCCCATCTCATGCATGATGGGGACGAGACTGTGCGGTGGAGCGTGGCGGCGCGGCTCCCGCAGGAATATTTGACAGGAATGCGCATGGATCCCGACAGGGAGGTGAGAATCCGCGTTGCAGCCCGACTGGACGAGGCGAATCTCGGGTCCATGATCGACGATCCTGATTATTACGTTCGCCAGATCGTTGCGCGCAGGATGCCATCTGCCATGCTGCCCCTGATGATGAGCGATTCGGACAGGGAAGTGAGAAAGGCGGTGGCGAGAAGAATAGGAGAAGAATGGCTGGTCAGGATTCTCGAGGATGAGGATGCTTCGGTGAGGCTGGAAGCCGCCATGCGCATCGACGAGAACAAGCTGCCGCTTCTCATCGACGATGCGGATTGGCGAGTGAGATACGAAGTGGCGGGCAGGGTGGAGCCGAAATACCTGAAAAGGCTTCTGGCGGACCCGGATGTGGCGGTGAGGACTTTGGCGAAAACTCGCCTGTGAAATGAGGAGTAACCATGGCGAAAATCAGCAGGGACAGCGATGTGGTGGAACTCACTTCTCCGCCCTGGTTCGATTACGGACAGAAGGTGCGCGTCATCAAGACGATCAGGAATGATGGCACTTTTCCAGGAAAGGATATCGGGGAAATTCTGGTGAAAAAGGGAGATCTGGGTTACGTGACCAGCATAGGCACGTTTCTGCAGCAATTCTATATCTACGGCGTCGAGATCATCGATCGGGGATACCGGGTCGGATTGCGGGGCAAGGAGCTGGAAGTGGTCGGATCTGTTATCCGGAGTTCGGATGAAGGGAGCTTGCAATGATCGAACCGAGAATGCCCAAATACCAGTGGGGCCAGCCCGTGCTCGCGGTTTCGGATTTGTACAACGACGGCTCATTCCCGGAAAAGGATGGGGAGGCGCTTCTGGTGAAAGGTGGAAGCCGTGGGGAAATCGTTCAGGTCGGCAGTCATGAGGAATCCAGTACGCCTGTTTATCTGGTTGAATTCCAGGAGGGATTCGTTGTGGGGTGCCTTGAGGAGGAAATCTTCCCCTTATAGCATGGAGGCGGGCTTGGCTAGCTATCCACATCCCAATGAAGTCGATCTCAAAAGGATAGAACGCAGGATTTCGGAGAGATGCCGTTACCGCTATGTTTCTCCGGAGGTGGTTGCCATACCGAACGGATACGAGATCAGGAGCCCCTGCTGCTCGCGCAACATCGACAAGTTAGGCGGGACGATAGACATCGCGAGAATGGAATATGTGGCCGGATCGAAACTCTGGCGGCTTTACAGCAAGGAACATTCGGGAGGAATCTGGATGCTTTACGCCGAGTACGAAACTTTGCAGGCGTTGTTGAACGAGCTTAATCGGGATCCTGAGAGGAGATTCTGGCAATGAGCGTCTATCTCGACAACAACGCGACGACGCGGGTGGCTCGGGAATGTCTGGATGCCATGCTGGAATGCATGGAAGATTACGGCAATCCTTCCAGCATGCATGCCTTGGGACAGAACGCCAAAAAGAGGCTGATGGATGCGCGGATGCAGGTCGCTTCGTTTCTCGCTGCATCCCCGCAGGAAGTGGTTTTCACGGGCAGCGGGACGGAGGGAAACCACATGGCGATCCTGGGAAACTGCACGCTGAATCCGGGAAAGAGGCATATCGTGACCAGCAGGGTCGAGCACCCTTCAACGCTTGCCCTGTTCGGGCATCTTGAGAAGCAGGGTTATCAGGTGACGATGCTGGACGTCGACGCAGAAGGCAGGCTCGATCCGGATGATCTGGAAAAAGCCGTGACGAACGAGACGGCTCTCGTGTCGCTGATGTGGGCGAACAACGAAACCGGCGTGGTTTTCCCGATCGAAGAGGCTGTGAAAATCGCGAAATCGAAAGGATGCCTTTTCCACACCGACGCGGTTCAGTCTGCGGGAAAGCTGAAAATCGATCTGTCGAGGATACCCGTCGATTTTTTGGTCTTTTCAGGGCACAAGATGCATGCGCCGAAAGGGGTGGGTGCGCTCTTCGTGAGGAAGGGAATCAAGCTCCCGCCCTTTCTTTTCGGGAGCCAGGAAAGGGGGAGGCGGGGAGGGACGGAAAACCTGCCGGGGATAGCGGCGCTCGGGACGGCCTGCAGGCTCTTCATGGAAGACGATTGCTGCGAACGGGTCGGCATGCTGCGCGCGAAGCTCGAAGCCGGAATCCTGGAAAGCATTCCCTTTGCGAGGATTAACGGGGGCGGGGCGGAAAGGGTTCCAAATACGTCCAGCATCCGGTTCGGTGAAATGGAGAGCGAAACGATCCTGGACAGGCTGGACAAGGCGGGAATTTACGCATCGAGCGGCGCGGCGTGCGCTGCCGGCGGGAATGAGCCATCCCATGTCCTCGTTGCCATGGGATTGGGCAAGGCTGCAGAAGCCTCGATAAGGTTTTCGCTCAGCCGTTACACGATGGAAGAGGAAATAGCGCAATTGCTGGGCATTTTGCCGGGCATTGTGGAGCAAATGACAAGGAGAGTGCAATGAAGGTGATGATCCGCAGGAACGCTTCTGGAGAGCTTTCCGCCTATGTGCCGAAAAAGGACCTGGAAGAGCCCATCGTTTCCATGGAGAAGGAATCGATGTGGGGCGGCATAGTGACGCTCGGAAACGGCTGGACCCTGGAGCTGCCTGAAATGGATGCGGGCACCCGGCTTCCCATCACCGTCGATGCGCGCAAAAGCGGGGGATGACATGGCAGTCGATATCGAGCTGATCGGATCTTTCATCGAGGGGTGCGCGGACAGGAGCCAAATTGTTCCGGAATTCAGGAAGCGCTTTCCCGGCATTTCCCTGACCCGTTGCGATCCCTACGACATGAGCGAAGAAATTCCTTTCAGGTCGATTCCGGGGTTCGATCTGTACCTCGTCGATGGCAGGGATCATTGCGTGAAAATCACGCGCGAGCCTCTGGATGCGACGGGGGTCGTGCTTGCAGAGAGAAGACAATGATTCCGCTTTCCGATCCCGACATCAGCCTTTTCGAGCTGGACTTCGTCTCGGCTACCCTGAAGTCCCCGAGGTTGAGTCAGGGGCCGATGGTTGAATCCTTCGAGGCCGCCTTCGCGTCCCACGTCGGTCGCAAATATGCGGTTGCGGTGCAAAGCGGCACCATGGGGCTTCTGCTGGGATTGAAGGTTTGCGGCATTGGCGAAGGCGATGAAGTCATCGCGTCCCCGTATTCCTGGCATCAGGTCGCCCATGCCATAGCGCTTGCCGGCGCGAAACCCGTGTTTTCGGACATCGATTACTGGGCGGGCACACTCGACCCGGCCAGGGTCGAATCCAGAATCACCCCGGCGGCGCGTGCCATTCTGGCCGGCAACACCAATGGTCACCCGGCACCATGGGATGCATTCAGGGAGATTGCGGCAAGGCGGGGACTGCTGCTTATCGAGGATTCGACTGAGGCGATCGGATCGATCTACAAAGGAAAACAGGTCGGGAGCTTCGGCGATTTCTCGGTATTCGATTTTTCCCAGCCAGGCCCCCTGGTTTGCGGCGAGGGTGGCATGATCGTGACGGACGACCAGGACCTGGCGAGAAAAATACGGCAGATCAGGAGCAGGCGCATGGATGAGCGCTTCTCGGTCGTGGTGGGCGGGCAGCCCCCGTTCCATGCAGCAATGAGCGACCTCTCGGCATCACTCGGGATCGCACAGCTCGAGCGGATCGACGAAATACTGGAGCGGCGGAAAGGGGTCGAAGACAGCTATTACGACCATGTTCGCTCTTTCGAGGGCATCAAGGATCCCTACATGGCCCCCGATGTCGACGAGGTGCACTGGTTCCTCTATCTCGTCCATCTCGGCACCCGTTTTTCGAAGAGTAGCAGGGACGCGATCATCACCGATCTGCACACCGAAGAGATCGAAGCTGCGGCCTATTGCCAGCCGATGCACCTGCAGCCTTTTTACCAGGAGCTCGGATACCGCAAGGGAAATTATTTCGTGACCGAGAAAGTGGCCGACCGGGCGCTTGCCCTGCCATTTCACGGGCATCTGAGCGAGGACCAGGTCGGCTTCATCGTGAAGACGGCAAAGGATGCCTCGCTTAACGTCGGTGCTGGTTCCGCCATTTATTAATTATTATAAATCAACTTGTAAAGGAGCAATGAAATGCCAGTCGTAACCATTATGCCATCCGGAAAGAACATCGAGGCTGCGGAAGGAGTGAGCATCCTGCAGGCGATCCTAGGCGCAGGGGAGCCTTTACTGCACAAATGCGATGGAAAGGCCGAATGCGGTTCCTGCCATATCTTCGTGCTGGAGGGGAGAAAGAGCGTATCGAAGATCCAGCGCCTGGAAAACGAGAAGCTCGACACCATCGTTGGCGTGGGTTCCAAGTCGCGCCTCGCCTGCCAGACCATCCTCGGCCCCGAGAACGTGACCGTCGAGGTATTGAGCTTCAATTAGGAGAAGACCATGGAAAAAATCATGATTCATGTCCGGTTCGCCCCTAACGGGACGGTCACCGAGATCGGGGAGAGACCCGCGTCTGCCAGCGCCCAGCAATGGTTCGATCATCTGAGTCGCAGCACGACGAACTGCTACGAATCGCTTTCCGGTGGCCGCGGCGTGTTCAGAATCGCACGCGAAGAGCTGGATACGCTCAAGGCCACCTGCGCCGCATAGGGAGATTTCATGATGAAGAAAGAACTCGACGAAATCAGGGCGGGGCTGGAGAGCGGGGGGGTTATTCCCTATCTCGGCCCGGGCGTCCTCGAACTCGCGCCGAACTGTCCGGTGCCAAATTCTCCAGAAGCGCTGGTCGAGCGCCTTGTTGCGAAAGTGTCGGTTCCGCACAAGATCCGCAAGAATCTCACCGCTGCGGCGCAATTCATCGAAAACTTCAAGCATCGCAAGACGCTGACGACGATCATGGAGGAAGCTTTCAGGCCGAATGTTGCGCCTACCGCATTGCACCATTATCTCGCCGCCCTCTCCAAGGAGCCGCTTCTGATCGTCGATGCATGGTATGACAATGCCATGCAGCATGCACTACAATCCAAAGTCGACTGGGGGCAGGTGCAGGGGGTGAGCCAGTCCGAGCATTTCGGAACATGGGTGCACTATTATCGTCCCGAAGGGATGCAGGCGGAGGATTTCGAGTCCGAAACCTGGGGAACCGTGCTTTACAAGCCGCTGGGTTCGATTTCTCCGGAGCGGAATTTCCTGGTCTCGGATTCCGATTTCGTCGAGGTGTTGACGGAGATCGACATCCAGACTCCGATCCCCGAAGTGGTGAAAGCTTTGCGGACCGACCGGAATTTCCTGTTCATGGGGTGCCGTTTCCGGAACCAGCTGGAGCGCACTTTCGCGCGCCAGATCATGAAGCGATCATCCAGCCTTCACTGGGCCGTGTTGCCTGGGGAATTGACCCGCAACGAGGAGCGCTTCCTTGAGGAACAGGGTATTCGGAGGCTGGATGTTCCACTGCAGGAATTCGTGGATGCTGTGGTCCACGAAAAGCTCGCGGCCTGATCAATATGAGCGGCTTTTTCATGGATTGGGACGGCAATCTGCGCAGCGTCGAGGACCCGGGCGGCGGTTATGTTTGCGATGTCGACACCGTGGCACGCTATGTGGCTGTGATGAAGGGCAGCATGCTGGTGGCCCACGAAGCCACGCTTTACAAAACCCTGGCGGACGTCGAAAAGGCGGGGATCAGGGCCGCCGTGGTCCCGGGCTCCCACCCCTGGGGCAACGCCCGCGACGGGTTCTAGTCTCACGGGATCTGCGCCTGGCCAGAATATTCGGCACTTCGGTTCAATTCTGGATGGGATTGCAGGACGAATACGAATTGCGCGAAGCGCAAAGCGCGATCAAGGATCAACTGGAAAAAATGACGCCGATTGCGGCATGATTTTCCCGGAAAATCGTCAATCAGTGCGGCCCTTCATTCCTCATGCCGCCTTGCGCGGCCTGCCTCCCTTTTTTCCATTCTCTCTCGAAGAAGTTGTTTTCGTGGCGGAAGACCGTGACCCGGCTTCCCTGGCAGCAAGGCGCATCATCCACTTCCTGCTTCCAAAAATGCCCGACATCGCGCCTTCAATGCGAATATCGGCGTTGACGCGGGGCCAGTGCAACGCATAGCCGCCGCCAAGCAATTCTATGTCGGACAATTCATCAGGGCTTGCATTTTCCAATCCCTGAACATGCTTTGCCGGAAAAGCGAAAAGGCAGCCGTTATCCAGTTCGACCAGAATGCGTTGGCTTTGCTCGTCGTATCTGGCGGATTTGGCGTGCGGCTCATCACTTTTCTCGTCTTTGCCGACCTTGCCGGCTGCATTGGCGATCTCTTTTTCAACCCAGTCAGTCTTGATCATGAATCCTCTCCCATTCTAAAAGCAGCACCACTCGATTTTCCATGACCAGTTTCAATGCGTTGCGCAAATTCGCTGTGGATGGAGAACAGCGCGGCCTGTCGGAAACCGTCGGTCCTTCCAGAAGAATCTTGCATTTTGTTGTGGAAAACATGCACATGAGGCGGGTCATGGTCGTCTGGAAAAATAACGAATACCAAACCGAATGCGCGGAAAATTTCAGGCACGCTCCAGTATAACCTATCGGTTAGGTTTTTCCAGAGTCGCCCCGAATTTCAGGAAAATTGTAGATGCAATAAGTGTGGTCAAAGGGGACTGAAAGTGTAACCGATCCCTATCGATCGGGCGTTGGGGGGTCTATATACGAAGGGTTATGGGCTGAATTATCGATCCTTCTTTCCTTGGTTGCAACGGCGACAAAGCGTCTGAAGATTATCAAGTGTATTTCCACCATCTCTTGCAACAGGGAGTATATGATCAACTTCAAGCTCAACCGCGTGGTCATTTGATGGACTTGCGCCGCACTTCACACATCGGTAATTGTCGCGCTTCAATACTGCCCATCTGTCTTTAAGGGGGATAGTTGTACGGGTTGGCTCGTCTGGGTTGCCCGCGAGAAGCTGTTCTCTCGATATTTTGCCTTCGTGAAAGGCCGCAAGTGCTTCGCAAGCGGAAAGCACGCTGCCCCAATGTCGCCTGTACGGCGATTCCGATATTTTCTCTCCCAATGTTGCGATTTGCCTCTTGCCAGGCGGGTATTCCAATTGCTTCCATACTGCCTCAAGATTGGCAATAAGTTGTTCGGGTGAGTGCCTTCTCTCTCTTCCGCCCGTAATGCCAATTAGAGCGAGGGCTTTTTTCCAAGAGCCAAATCTGTCGATGATTGTTGCGGAATGAGGGCGTTTTCCAGCAAGGCCATCATATTGCGGAGACGTAAAGTAGCCTTTGCCAAGAGCTTCAGCGGCGGCCTGCAGCGCAACGATTAGATCGCCGTCACTCAGGCGAATACGCTTTGCCTTCAGATCGAAGTTGAATCTATCAGTCACAGCATCTCCTAGTTATGCTGAAGAATGAATCTGTAGAAAAAGGCGGGGAGATTTCTCCCGCCGGGCAGGGTTCCGGATTTTCATTTTTGATTTTCGGCTTCGCTGATCGATTTTAAGACTTCTTTGCCGTTTTCTACCGCTTCAATGAGTCTGTAGAAGAAGCCGGGGAGAATTCGGAGATTTCTCCCGCCGGGCACCCCCCTGAAAGGTGCAAACAAAACCGGCATAGCGGCGCCTATTAAAATTTCCTCGGAATAATGCGCCAAAGATGAAGGGAGTTCAATATTTATGGCGTCAAACATACGGACAAAGACGCTGGAAGTCGGTCCGCGAAGGAACCAGTAACCGGACAGGGAAGTGGAGGATTTTGGCGAAAATCCAGGTTGATTAAGTATAACTCATGGGTTATATTTGACCATGTCGTGCGAAATCGAATATACGGACGAATTCGGGGTTTGGTGGGATGATCTATCCGACTCTGAACAGGCGTCGGTCGAAGCTGTCGTTCAGCTGCTTGAGGAGCATGGCCCTCATCTGGCTTTTCCCCACAGTTCGGGGATTCAGGCATCCAGATACAGCCATATGCGCGAATTGAGGATACAGCACCAAGGCAGACCGTATCGAGTGCTTTACGCTTTTGACCCGGAGCGAAGCGCAATCTTGCTGATCGGCGGCGACAAGACGGGGAACGAGCGATGGTACGAAATTTATGTGCCCATCGCAGACCGGTTATATCAGGAACACCTGGAAGAGCTGGAACAGGAACGAAGCAAAGGAGGTAGCCGAAATGGCTAAGAAATTTTCCGAACTGCGCGCGAAGATGAAGCCGGAAGCTCGCGCCGAAGCAAACGCAATCGCCGCAAAATTGCGTGCTGAATATCCGCTGCATGAATTGCGCAGGGCACGCGGCTTGTCTCAGGAAATGATTGCAAAAACCCTTCATGTCAGCCAGGCGAACGTTTCCAAGATCGAGCAGCGCACAGACATGTACATCAGCACGCTGCGTTCCCATATCAGGGCAATGGGTGGCGATCTCGAAATCAGGGCGAAATTTCCGGACGGCGATATTGTGATTGCAGGGTTTGCAGAAGAAAGCCTTGCAGAGGATGCAGCTCAGGAAGTAGCTTAAGAGCAGCAAAATTATTGCGTCCTGATCTTGTCCAGCAATTTGAGCTGCAACAGCGCGATATCAGGCGGGAAATCAGCCGCCGCTCATGACCAGATTGAAGGCGGTTCGCAACAGGTTAAGCTCGATCATCGGCATGCCGCGCATTTCGCTGATGGGCTTGAGCAATGCCCCGTGGGGCTCCAGCGCCTCTCGCGGGGGATCGAAGGTCATGAATTTCGCGAGGTGGATGCGTATCGGGCCATTTTCGCCCCCCATCCATTCCTGGAAGCCCTCTGCGATAACCAGTTCCTCCGGGACGAAGCCGTACTGCGCCAGGATTGCCTGCCTCACTTTTTCCGGGTCATGCTTCTCCGAGGCTTCCGAAGGCGAAGAAACGGGGGAAGACCCTTCAGGAAGGGGGAACGGCGCCATCACGCTCGCGCCGAATCGGGCAAACATCGAGGCCGCGCTGTAGGTATCGAAGTGGCACAGGATGACGCGATTGTGCTCGAAAATTTCGGATCTGTCTTTCATTTTTTCCTTTCAGCCGAACGGCCCCTCCAGTATCTCGAGCGCAACAAGCTGATCCCGCAATGCTTCCCGCCCCCAATACCCCTCCTTGCTGTCGAAGATGGGGTCGTTTTCCAGCGCTGAAGTCGCTTGCTGATCGGACCAGTAGATCCGGCAGGTTTTCGCGCGGCTCGATAGTGCGGCAGCGCAGGCGTCGATCTCGGTCACCTCTTCGGGTTGAAACACCCCTTCTCCCAACAGGTAGTCCGCCCGATACAGGGGCTTGTCCCAGCCATATTGGTCTGCAAGATCGCAAATGGCCGGAAAATTGCTTCGGACGTTTCCAGTTTCAGGCGTGGCATCCATCAATTCGAGCAATTCACGCGAGGTTACGACATCAAAAATTTCAGATTCCTGCCGGGTGTCGCTCACATAAATCTTGCGCGTGAAATCCTGTCGATCGAAAGCGAACCAGGATTTCGCACGGCCTTGTTCCGGAAACTCGATCACGTAGATCATGATATTCTCGTCCTGTAGACTGGTTAATGCCTTTCATGCGCTTTGCTGCATATTCGACAAAGCACGTGAATCCTTCATGAGCGCGACCGCTCGGACTTCCCGTAGTTGCTGAAATGGCCTTCCTTTGCGGCCTGGGCGCGAGCGCTCGATACGATTTCTGGAGTGAGGCTCCTCGGGGCGGGTTTCGAGACGAGCTTTTCGAGTTTTTCACTTTTGCATTCCGGACAGCTCACCATGGTCGAACTCATCACCAGCTTGTCGAAGATGGCATTGCAGTCGAGGCAGTGGTAATCGTAGATGGGCATTGATGGCTCCTTGTAAGTTTTCAGACAAGAATGGATCGCGTGACCGTTCCATCCTGCTCGGGAAATTCGATCACACGGGTTTCATCCTCTTCGGTGATTTCGGCCCGCTGCAACGAACCGTCTGCATGATAGGCGTAGCGGTGTTCGAATTCGATTTCCCCGTAGACGATTTTCCGGCATGAGACCACCCGGTCGAGATCGTCGAAGCTTGCAGTAAAATAGGTGTTGCGGTTCTGCACTGCATCCGGGCTCAAGGAGTTGACCAGATTGAGCGGTAGCCTGACTCCGCTGTAGGTCAAAAAATAGCGCAGCTTGCTTTCCTTGGTCGCGGCCATCGCTCAGATCCCGCTTTCCGAGTATTGCAAGGGTTGCTTTTCAGCCTGCCTCAGGAGTTGCAGGCATCCGAGGCTGGATGCCATGTCGAGCGCGGTGAAATCGTCGAAATTTTTCAGGCTGATGTCCGCTCCCGCTTCGAGGAGTTTCGCGACAACGGCATCCTTACCGCTGGACGCGGCATACATGAGACAGGTCGCACCGTTGTCGTTCATGTTGTCTATATCGACCCCGGACGCGATCAGAAGATCCATGATTTCGAGGCTGCCGCTGAAGCAGGCGAACCAGAGCGCCTGGTTGCCGTCGCTGTTTCTCGCATCGATTCTGGCTCCTGCGACCAGAAGCTCTGCGACAATTGAGCTATTTCCCGTTCGGCTGGACAGCATCAGCGGGGTGTTGTCGCCGTCCAGGGTTGAATTGACTCCTGAGAATCCATGATCGGCGAGCCAGGCAAAGAGCCGTCCGTTCCGGGCGCCACCATTCAGGTGAATCCAGCCCTCATAGCCGCCGTTCAAGCTATAGACTTCTTCGAATCCGAAATCGACGAACATCTGCCCATGGACGAGGCTGGCATTGCCATGGTAACAGTAGATCACGACCGGATCCGATTTGGGAATTTGAAACAGCAACCTTTCCAGTTCGCCTGTCGTTGCGTGCATGGCGGAGGAAATATGGCCTTTTTCAAAGGAATCCCTGTCCCTCGTATCGATGAGAAGAACCCCGGGCCTTTTTATGAGGTCGACCAGCTCGTCAGCGCATATTCTTTCAACGGTTCTTTCCATATTCATTGGCCTTCCTGGAGATTCCGCCCGGGGTAGGGCGGGAGGGTGGAGATTCTTGCATCGAGCAAGGGCATGCCGACGGTAAAATGGTAGAGAGACTGAAACGCTTTGCCGGAAAGCCCGAGAAGTTCGTGGAAGGCGTCATCGAAAAAGCAGCCTATTCCGGTGCCCCGGAGTCCTGATGCTTCAGCTTCCAGGTAAAGCACATGGCCGACAAGGCCTGCTTCCCAGTGCAGTTGGCGGTAGCGCCAGGGATCATGTGTTACGGTTTCTTCGAATTCTGCCAGCATCCCCAGCGAGAAGCAGCTATTCGATGCGATCGCCTGATTGCAGCTGAGGGTTTTGGCAACTGTCCTGAAGTCGCCCTTGGCAAGCAGGTACAGGGGGAGAGAGTCGGAGCCGACTTTTTCCCAGAGAAAATCGGACCGTAATGTTTTCCTCAGCGCTGCTCGTGCGGCATCGCTTCTCGGCATGGCATAAAGGCCTGGGGCCATCCCGTCGATGCGATATGCGAAGAAAACGGGGTGCACGCGCGGCTCGAAATTCCAGATGTCCCAGGGGGCGGATTTTCTGTCGAGAAGCCTGCCGAGCATGAGGAAGAAGTCATCCTGCTTCATCACGAACGAGGCATCGAAATGTTGTGCGCTTCGACGCCCCAATATCAGCCTTGCGGCATTTGCATCCTCCGAGCGAGAACAATCGGCATGATTTGCAGTTTTCCGTAGAACCTGAAAATCAGTAGTTCTTCTCGTCGCCAGCGCGACTTCATCGATGACCTGCCAGCGGTACATGGGATGAGGGTCCAGAAGGTTGGCCCGGCCCGCCCAGTCGATCATTTCCAGGTCAGGAAAGCTGAATTCCCGATCCTGCCCCGATCCGAAACTTGCTTCCAGTATCAGATCTGCTTCCTCGGGTTCTGCCCCTGCGAAATCGCTTGCACGATCCAGTCCAAGGAGCTTTGCCATTTCCAGGTTTCCAGAATCGAGCATGTCGAGGCGCCATCCCAGTACCCCTGCCGCATAGCGCAGCGCACCCAGGGCATGACCGATGTCGAGCTGGCAATAACGGAAGGCGCGCTCGCCGTATTTCCAGGCTTCGCGCCAATGGATGGAGGAAAGCCCGACATGAAGTTTGGATTCCCCATCCCGGCGGACACTGCATCGCTTCTCCAGAGCGTGGTCGAGGCTGGAATAATGGTAAAGACCGCTTTCAATCCCGGGAATATTCAGGCTGAGAACGTAGCATTCGGTCGGATGCAGGTTGCCGCTCGAAGGGTTGCACCTCAGAGCCCAGCGATCAGGCCCATACTCCTTCCATGCCGAGAGTGCCATGGAGAGCTGCAGCAGCATTCCAATGGATTCGATGGAAATGGGCTGGATGGGCGCTTTTCCATAGACTTCCGAAAAAGGCGTTACCAGTTCTTTAGCAACCAGGGGAAGCGGAATCCTGGGTGCGCCCTGAAATTTTCTGAAAGGATCGGGCTGCTGCGTCCAGTCGAGCGTTTCCGGGCCTGCGGCATACTGCTCGAGCCCGTGCTTTGTTCTGTCGTGGTAGGAAAATACGCTCATTTGTCCCGCAGGCAGGTTTCAGGGCCATTCAGCATCCCGGAAAGCCCTATCCAGGCGTGGATCTGGTTCTGGTCGAATCCCGCTTCGCAGCGCTCTTCCACCTGCAGGAGCGGACGCCTGATGAGCAGGGGGTCATGGATCATGAGATTCAGCGCTTCCTCTGCAGAAATATCTTCAGGCACGACCTCCCCGGATTTGATGCGCGGCGAGGCAAGATTGAACCAACCGTGAACGGGCTTGGAGCCGAAGAACGACATGAGTGTTTCAGGGGTCCAGGGGTGGGTGAGCAGGTTCCTCGCGATGACGGTATGCCCTGAAGCGGCAAGGATCTTTTTCTGCCTGGCATTGTTGCCGCAACCCGGCTTTTCGAAGAAATAAACGGTAGCCATCAGATTTTTCCGTGCAGCAGGGCGTCCACTTTCCCTCTCACGATTTCGATGGTGAGGGGTTTCGCGACCAAATCGTCAGCGCCTGATTTCAGGCAGGCGACGGCAAGAGGAAGCTCCTTTGCATCGGATACGATCAGGATGGAAAGCCCTGGAATTCCGGATTTGAGCGTACCCAGTATGCCCTGACCCTTTTCGGCGACGATCCCGACGCCAAGAATCAAAAGATCCGGTTTCCAGTCCATGCTCTTGGCGAGCGCAGCTTCCAGAGTCGGGATGTCGTGCGTCTCGTTTTCGTCGTGAAGCATGAACTGCAGTGCGGCCCGGGTGATCTCGTCAGGATCGACCACGAATATCCGCTTGTTTTCCACCGCCCTGGCACTTTCAACGCCGATCTGCATGTCTTCTCCCGTCATGGTTGACGCAAAGAACTCCAGCAAAATTCATTCCATGGGGGTTTTTGCGCGTTTTGTGCATTTTGTTTGCAGGATTCCCTACAGCCTTGTTGGGTTTGCAACAACCCGAGAATACTATTCCGATCTCATGGATATCAAATAACTCTTTTTTAATACAGCATGTTAAGAAATTGTATGGGGCATGGCACGCTCGTTGCTTTGGTAAGGCTGCATCATGAATATTTTGCCGGATTGGCGACCGATAAGAAGAAGATCAAAGTGCACCAAACAAGTTTCATCCCGGCTGTGTTTGTGGAACGGGCAAGAAGGTTTTCTTTTTAACGGTACTCTAAGGAGATTGAAATGGCAGATTTAAGGCAAATCGCATTTTACGGCAAGGGTGGCATCGGCAAGTCCACCACTTCCCAAAACACGCTGGCTGCTCTGGCTGATCTTGGCCAGAAAATCCTGATCGTCGGCTGCGACCCCAAGGCTGACTCCACTCGTCTGATCCTTCATGCAAAAGCGCAGGACACCATCCTGAGCCTTGCGGCGGATGCGGGCAGCGTGGAAGACCTCGAGCTCGAGGATGTCATGAAGGTCGGTTACAAGGGCATTCGTTGTGTTGAATCGGGTGGTCCCGAGCCTGGTGTCGGTTGCGCAGGACGCGGCGTCATCACTTCCATCAACTTCCTGGAAGAAGAAGGCGCTTATGACGACATGGACTATGTTTCCTACGACGTTCTGGGCGACGTGGTGTGCGGCGGATTCGCCATGCCGATTCGCGAAAACAAGGCGCAGGAAATCTATATCGTCATGTCCGGCGAAATGATGGCGATGTATGCCGCAAACAACATCTCCAAGGGCATTCTGAAATACGCCAATTCGGGTGGTGTGCGCCTCGGCGGCCTCGTCTGCAACGAGCGCCAGACCGACAAGGAACTCGAACTCGCCGAATCCCTGGCAAGCAAGCTCAACACCAAGCTGATCCATTTTGTGCCGCGCGACAACGTCGTTCAGCACGCAGAGCTCCGCCGCATGACGGTTCTGGAATATGCGCCGGACTCCAAGCAGGCAGACGAGTACCGCCAGCTGGCAACCAAGATCCATGCGAACGCCGGCAACGGTACGATTCCGACGCCGATCACGATGGACGAGCTGGAAGACCTTCTGATGGAGCACGGCATCATGAAGCGCGTCGACGAATCCATCGTCGGCAAGACAGCCGCAGAACTGGCAGCCGAAGCAGCAATGGCAGCCTGATGGTATGCCGCCTGCGGCTTGCCGCAGGCGGCGCCTGGGAGGGCTCTGCAAATGGCGCTGCATGGTCGGGCCATTTACAGAGATTTCCCGGATGATCAACATTTTTTATCAAGTTAGGAGGGCGAAATGAGCCTGACAGTAGAGCAAGTGAAAGCGAGGAACCAGGAACTGATCAAGGAAGTCCTGGAGGTATATCCTGAAAAGACAGCGAAAAGGCGTGCCAAGCATCTCAATGTGTACGAGGAAGGCAAGACCGATTGCAACGTCAAGTCGAACATCAAGTCCATTCCCGGCGTCATGACCATACGCGGATGCGCTTATGCCGGCTCCAAGGGCGTGGTTTGGGGTCCCATCAAGGATATGATTCACATCAGCCATGGCCCCGTGGGATGCGGGCAGTATTCCTGGGCGGCAAGGCGTAACTATTACATCGGAACGACGGGAATCGACACCTTCGTCACCATGCAGTTTACTTCCGATTTCCAGGAAAAGGACATCGTCTTCGGCGGCGACAAGAAGCTCGAGAAGATCATGGACGAGATCCAGGACCTCTTTCCCCTCAACAAGGGAATCACTGTCCAGTCAGAATGCCCGATCGGTCTGATTGGCGATGACATCGAGGCGGTTTCCAAGAAGAAATCCAAGGAATATGGCGGGAAGACCATCGTTCCTGTGCGCTGTGAAGGTTTCCGAGGGGTGTCGCAATCGCTCGGCCACCATATCGCCAACGATGCGGTTCGCGACTGGGTATTCGACAAGTCGGACGACAAGCATCCCGAATTTGTCGGCAGCCCCTATGACGTCGCGATCATCGGCGACTACAACATCGGCGGGGACGCATGGGCATCCCGCATCCTGCTCGAAGAAATGGGGCTCAGGGTGATCGCACAGTGGTCCGGTGACGGCAGTATCGCCGAGCTCGAAAATACGCCGAAGGCCAAGCTCAACGTGCTGCATTGCTACCGCTCCATGAACTACATTTCGCGCCACATGGAAGAGAAATACGGGATTCCGTGGGTGGAATACAACTTCTTCGGCCCCTCCAAGATCGAGGCTTCCCTGCGCGAAATCGCCAGCCATTTCGACGACAAGATCAAGGAAGGTGCAGAGAAGGTGATCGCGAAATACAAGCCGATGATGCAGGCCGTCATCGACAAGTACAAGCCTCGCCTCGAAGGCAAGACGGTGATGCTTTTCGTCGGCGGCCTGCGTCCACGCCATGTGATCGGCGCTTACGAGGATCTGGGCATGGTGGTGGTGGGAACAGGGTACGAGTTCGGACACAACGACGACTACCAGCGCACCACCCATTACGTGAAGGACGGCACCCTGATCTATGACGACGTCACCGGATACGAGTTCGAGAAATTCGTCGAGAAGGTCCAGCCGGACCTGGTCGGTTCCGGGATCAAGGAAAAATACGTTTTCCAGAAAATGGGCGTACCTTTCCGCCAGATGCATTCCTGGGATTATTCCGGCCCTTACCACGGCTATGACGGTTTCGCGATTTTCGCCCGCGACATGGATATGGCCATCAACAACCCGATTTGGGGACTGACCAAGACGCCTTGGGCGGCCTGATCAAGCTTGACAGATATTAGGAGAACATCATGACCCAGAGTACCAACAACGTGCTCGACCATTTCAACCTGTTCCGCGAGCCGGAATACATCGACATGTTCGAGACCAAGAAGAAGAATTTCGAATTTCCCCATCCCGCGGACAAGGTCGAAGAAGTGCGCGACTGGACCAAAACATGGGAATACCGTGAAAAGAATTTCGGCCGTGAAGCGCTGACCGTCAACCCTGCCAAGGCCTGCCAGCCGTTGGGCGCGGTGTTCGTCGCAGTCGGATTCGAAGGCACCATGCCCTTCGTCCATGGCTCGCAGGGATGCGTCGCTTATTATCGCAGCCATCTTTCCCGTCATTTCAAGGAGCCCTCCTCCTGCGTTTCCTCTTCCATGACGGAAGATGCGGCGGTGTTCGGCGGCCTGAATAACATGATCGACGGGCTCGCCAATACCTACAGCATGTACAAACCGAAGATGATCGCCGTATCCACTACCTGTATGGCGGAAGTGATCGGCGACGACCTCAACGGTTTCATCACCAACGCCAGGAACAAGGGCAGCGTGCCCGAAGATTTCCCCGTTCCCTATGCCCATACCCCCGCATTCGTCGGAAGCCATATCACCGGCTACGACAATGCCCTGAGGGGTATCCTCTCCAATTTCTGGGAAGGCAAGGAGCGCACTGCAAACGGCAAGATCAACTTCATCGGCGGTTTCGACGGCTATACCGTGGGCAATCTTCGCGAAGTGAAACGCATGTTCGACATGATGGGCGTTGAGTACACGATTCTCGCCGACAACAGCGAGGTTTTCGATACGCCTGCAGACGGGGAATTTCGCATGTACGACGGCGGCACTACCCTGGAAGATACTGCAGCTGCGCTGAACGCCAAAGCGACCGTTTCCATGCAGCAGTATTGCACCGAAAAGACGCTGGCCTATGCAGCGGAGAAGGGCCAGGAAGTCGCAGCCTTTAACCATCCTGTCGGAGTCGCTGCTACCGACAAATTCCTGATGGAAGTCTCCAGAATCACGGGCAGGGCTATTCCCGCCGAGCTTGCGAAGGAGCGCGGTCGCCTGGTGGACGCCATAGCGGATTCGAGTGCACATATCCATGGCAAGAAATTCGCGATTTACGGCGACCCTGATCTTTGCCTTGGGCTTGCAGGTTTCCTCATGGAGCTCGGTGCAGAGCCCGTGCATGTGTTGTCCACCAATGGCGGAAAGGAATGGGAAGCCAGGATGCAGGAGCTGTTCGAATCCTCACCTTTCGGCAAGGGATGCCATGCCTATGCAGGCAAGGATCTTTGGCACATGCGCTCCCTGCTCTTCACCGAGCCAGTGGATTTCCTGATCGGTAACACTTATGGAAAGTACCTTGAGCGGGATACCGGGACACCTTTGATTCGCATCGGTTTCCCCGTATTCGATCGCCATCACAAGCATCGCTATCCGGTTTGGGGCTACCAGGGCGGGATGAATACCCTTGTCACGATTCTCGACAAGATTTTCGACGAGATGGACAGGAATACCAACATCCCGGCGAAGAGCGACTACAGCTTCGACATCATCCGCTAAGAAGCAGGAGGGGGATTCCCCCTCCACTTGAATTCAAGGAATCGACACATGGCCAATGTAACGTTCAGTTCCCCAAAGATCAAAAAGGACATCACGGTGTATGCCACTGCCGGGGATTGCCAGACTTTGCTGGCAACTGCCCGTGCGAACAAGATCCCGGTCAATTTCGAGTGCGAGAACGGCGAATGCGGCTCCTGCGCGGTGGAAGTCGTTATCCTGTCCAACAGGCAGCCCATGGGCATGCATCTGACGGAAAAGGAAAAGACTGTGCTCAAGCTCGCCGGCAAGATCAGCAGGCAGCAAATCGAAGAAGCCGAACTCAAGGATGTTCCTCCGCCATGGCGCCTGGCTTGCCAGTATATCGTGCGCGACGAGGATATCCTGGTGAAGTTCTGATTTCATGTCGACGGGGTGAATCATGGTTACGGTCACTTTTCTTACGCTCCCTTTGCGGGAGAAGCTGGTAGTCGAAGTACCGGAAAATACCCGTGTCACCCTGCTCAACTTGATGAAGCGCTACAATCTGCCCAAGCAATGCGTTTGCGGGGAAGGCAAATGCGGCGCCTGTGCAGTCAAGGTCGCGCCCATGCGCCAGAGTGCCAGGATGGTCAGACTGAGCGACATGGAGCGGCGGGAACTTTTCCAGGCAGGAAAGCTGAGTCTGGAGGAGAGCGAGTCGCAGGATCTGAAGGATATTCCGCCGCGATGGCGCCTCGCCTGCCAGTACGTTGTGGCGGACGAGCCGGTGCTGGTGGCGTTCTAGAGTGAAAGCCGCAGCAGGCCTTCGACCTGTTTTTCGATTTCAGAAGAGATTTGTGAATCCAGCCGATCAAGCCAGCGTTTCGGTATTGCGTTCGCTCCGTAGAGCGCGCCCGCCAGCATGCCGGCTATCGCGCCGGTGGTATCGGCATCTTCTCCCCGATTGACCGCATCCACCACGCAGGACTCGAAGGAGTCGGTGCGAAAGAAATGGTGGAGGACGGTTTGCATGGTATCCACGATGTAGCCCGAGGCGCGCCCCGGGTAAGGCGAGAAACGGAACTCCGGGTGTCCGGCGAGAAGTTCGTTCGCGACAGTGCGGCATGTTTTCACATCCCCGCCCTTGATCAGGATCAGCGTCATCTCTCCCAGAGCAAGAGAGGCCGCGTCGGACAAGGGATGGTTGTGGGTGATATGGCACTGCTCGATGATTTGTGCCCGCAGGGCCTTTTTGTCGTTCAGGGTGGCGAGCACGACGGGCAGAATGCGCATGGCTGCGCCGTTGCCGCCGTCGCCATTGTTCACCGGTCCGCTGAGGGTGCCTTCAAGCATATAGCGCCGGATTCCGCGGCGGCAGGTGTTGCCTATGTCAACCGGCCCCGATTTGAGCCAGGCGACAAAGGCTTCGGCAACAACTCTTCCGTTCCAGCCATTTGCAGCGAGCAGTGCACGCCCGAGGGCGAGCGACATTTCGGTGTCGTCCGTGACCTGCCCTGCTTCCAGCTTGAGCCAGCCGCCGCCGATGATCTCTTTATGCACGCCATATTGGTGGGCAATTTCGCGCGGCAGCATGAATTCGACCGTTGCTCCCAGCGCGTCGCCGATAGCCAATCCCAAATAAGCGCCCAGCGCATGGTCAAAGAGCCTGTCCATGTCAGTAATAGGATGCCTTCACCCGGTAATCCCCGCCGATGACCAGATATTCCGATTCACCCTGCAGGGTATGCGGAATCAGGAGTTCGTTAAAGCACAGCACTTTCACGACGGGCACTTCGGCTTCGATGATGGTGTCGCCAAATTCGTCAGCTACGCTGCGCTTTCTGGTGAAGGAAGCCAGATTGTTCATGCGCACGATGGCGGATTTCGGGTCTTGCACCATCTCTTTCATATCGTTGGTGCCGCGATAGAGGAGCAGATGCTTTCTGCCGGTTGCGACAAAATGCAGCATCGCCCATTGGCAGAATTCGTACAAAAGATCGAACTGCGCGTATATCTCGTTGTTGTTGAAGCGGCTGGACATCTTTTCTTCCACATAGGTGATCCAGGCAGGGGAGTTGAAGCGGCGGATCGGCTCCTTGTGGAAGGTCGGGAAAAGCCCGAATCGGCCCTCCACCCATCCTTTCAGCACTGCGCCGGCCTGGCCGTTGGAATCGAAGCCCCAGTCTGCCAGAACCTGCAAATAGCTGGCAAAAAAGCGCCGCACGCCATTGCGCTTGCGCGCAAATCCATACCTGCTGTTCATGTAGTTCTGAAAAAACCGCTTCGCTTCTTCCAGATTTTCCGCCTGGCTCAAAGAGTTGAACAATAACGCATGCGCTTCCCTTGTTCCCCGGATGCAAAGGGGGATCGGGAAGTCGTTGAAGCTGGCGCTCGCCAGAAGGCCTGTTGGCACACCGACCAGGTTGCTGCTGTTGCCGATTGTTGCGATCGAAGTATTCTCTTCAGGTGTTTCCATTTTCTCCCTCGTCTTACCAGTACAAGCAAGAAGCATTCCCCGGCCGGATGTTGATAAACAGGCGATGGTAATGTCGGGTTGTGTAGGGTTTGTAGGATTTGCAACAAGGGTGGTTTCATTAAAATCAATTCGTTAACGAGTGGCACGGTAATTGCTGAATTCCGGGCGAGGCCTGATTGATTCGGGTGCTCGATCAATGAAGGAGCCGAGATGGCCGGACTAAACGCCAAGGTGCAGGAAGTGTTCAACGAGCCGGGTTGCGAAAAGAACCAGGGCAAGTCGGACAAAGAGCGCAAGAAGGGATGCACGAAACAGCTGCAACCGGGAGCTGCTGCAGGAGGCTGCGCCTTCGACGGAGCCAAGATTGCGCTGCAGCCGATCACCGATGTGGCTCACCTGGTTCACGGCCCGATAGCCTGCGAAGGCAATTCCTGGGATAACCGGGGCGCGAAGTCTTCGGGCTCCAGGCTTTATCGTACCGGTTTCACGACAGACGTCAGCGAACTGGACGTGGTTTACGGAGGGGAGAAGCGCCTCTATAAATCCATTCGCGAAGTGATCGAGAAATATGATCCTCCGGCCGTGTTCGTCTATCAAACCTGCGTGACCGCCCTCATAGGCGATGATATCGAGGCAGTGTGCAAGGCTGCAAGCGAAAAGTTCGGGAAACCGGTGATTCCGGTAGATGCCCCCGGTTTTGTGGGCAACAAGAACCTTGGCAACAAGCTGGCCGGGGAAGCGCTGCTCGACTACGTGATTGGCACCGAGGAGCCGGAATATACGACCCCTTATGACATCAATGTGATCGGCGAATATAACCTTTCGGGAGAATTGTGGCAGGTGAAGCCGCTTTTCGACCGTCTTGGCATCCGCGTCCTGTCCTGCATCTCGGGAGATGCCAGGTACAAGGAAGTGGCGTGGTCGCACCGGGCGCGTGCAACCATGATGGTCTGCTCCAAGGCCATGATCAACATCACCCGCAAACTGGAAGAGCGCTACGGAATCCCCTATTTCGAGGGCTCCTTTTACGGTATCTCCGACATGAGCGATTCGTTGCGCCAGACTGCGAAACTCCTGGTGGACAGGGGGGCGGATGCGGAGCTTCTTGACCGCACCGAGGCGCTGATAGCGGAAGAAGAGGCTCGTGTCTGGAAAGCGTTGGAGCCCTACAAGGCGAGGCTCAAGGACAAGAAGGTGCTGCTCATCACGGGAGGCGTGAAGTCCTGGTCCGTGGTTTCCGCCCTGCAGGAAGTGGGGATGGAAATCGTCGGCACCAGCGTGAAGAAATCCACGGTGGAGGACAAGGAGAGGATCAAGGAGCTGATGGGGGAGGATGCCCACATGCTCGACGACATGTCCCCGCGAGAAATGTACAAGATGCTGAAAGATGCCAAAGCCGAAATCATGCTCTCGGGCGGACGCTCGCAGTTCGTTGCGCTCAAGGCGAAAATGCCCTGGCTCGACATCAATCAGGAACGGCATCATGCCTATGCGGGATATGACGGCATGGTGGCTCTGGTGCGTGAAATCGACAGGGCGCTCTACCACCCGATCTGGGAACAGGTGAGAAAACCCGCTCCGTGGGAGACGGCGGGAGCCGCCTCCGGATATTGAGGGAAGATCATGGCGACAGTGGTCACACAACGCAAGGCCTGCACCGTCAACCCGCTCAAGATGAGCCAGCCCATCGGCGCTGCACTGGCTTTCCTCGGACTGGACGCCTGTCTGCCTGCGCTGCACGGCTCACAGGGCTGTACGGCTTTCGGCATGGTATTGTTCGTGCGCCATTTTCGCGAAAATATTCCGCTACAGACTACGGCCATGAACGAGGCGACAACCATCCTTGGCGGCATCGACAACATAGAGCAGGCCATCCTCAACATCTGGACCAGGGCCAAGCCTGCGATCATAGGCATTGCATCCACGGGCCTGACCGAAACCAAGGGTGACGACGTGGATGGCTACATCAGGCTGATCCGAAAAAAGCATCCCGAGCTCGACGAGCTTGCGATCGTCTATGTTTCGACCCCCGACTACAAGGGAGCTTTCCAGGATGGATGGGCGAATGCGGTATCGCGCATCGTGCAGTCTCTTGTCGAGCCGGCTCCGAAGAAGAAAGAGAACCAGGTGAACGTGCTGGCCGGGAGCCATCTTTCCCCCGGAGACATCGAGGAGATCCGGGAAATCATCATGGATTTCGGCTTGAACCCGGTGATGCTGCCGGACCTTTCCGGCTCGCTCGACGGACATATCCCGGAGGATTTCAGTCCGACCACGATGGGCGGCACGACACTGGGGGAAATCCGTTCCATGGGCGCATCCGTCGCCAGTATCGTCATTGGCGAGCATATGCTGACCGCTGCGGTGGAGCTCGGGATCAAGGCGGATGTGCCCTATACGGTTTTCGACAGGCTCCTGGGGCTGGAGGCGAACGACAAATTTCTGGCCTTTCTCTCCGGGTTGAGCGGCAGACCGGTTCCGAACAAATACAGGAGGCAGAGGAGCCAATTGGTGGATGCCATGCTGGACGGACATTTCTTCTTCGGCGGCAAGAAAATCGCCATCGGCGCTGAGCCCGATCTGCTTTGGGGAATTTCTTCCATGCTTGCGGAAATGGGATGCGAAATAGACGCTGCGGTCACTACAACGCTCTCTCCTCTCCTGGAAAAGATACCGGCGAAGGAAGTGGTGATCGGCGATCTGGAGGATCTCGAATTGAGAGCGAAGGAGTGTGATCTTCTAATCACTCATTCCCACGGCAGGCAGATGGCAGAGCGGCTAAATATCCCCTTTCTGCGCATGGGACTGCCCATATTCGACAGATTGGGCGCAGCCCACAATCTGTCAGTAGGGTATCGCGGCACGCGCGATCTGATTTTCCAGATCGGAAACATTTTCATGGCAAATGCTCACGAAGCAACTCCTGATACCTGGGCGCCGATTGTGGAAAGGGGTGATTTTGGTGCGCAGGTTACGGCTCATTAGATCGGAACATAAAGCGGCATTACAAGGAGGCAGTATGAAAGTCGCATTTGCAACGCAGGACTTGAAAAGAGTGGATGCCCATTTCGGATGGGCGAAGAACATCGCCATTTACGAGGTCATGCCGGAGGGTAGCCATTTTGTCGAGGCGATCCAGTTCGAGGGGGATCTTCAGGAAGACGGCAACGAGGATAAGCTGGCTCCCAAGATCGAGGCGATCAAGGATTGCGCCATCCTGTATGTGGCTGCAATCGGCGGATCTGGTGCTGCCAGGGTGGTGGCGAACAAGATCCACCCGATCAAGGTGCACCAGCCTGAAGAGATATCCGATCTGCTGCAAAAATTGCAGGACGTATTGAAGGGAACCCCGCCGCCATGGCTGCGAAAAGTCATGATGAAAGGGCAGGAAAAGAATTTCGATTTCGAAGAAGAGGTGGAGCATGGTTGATACAGTCGAGGCAAGCCCTATGGAATCCCTGTTCGTCAGGGAACTCGTCAAGCAATGGCGCGCCCAGGATTCTTTCGGAACCTGGGAAAAGAAAAGCGACGAGCTCCTTCTCGATCCCTATGTCGTCGACAAGGAAAAGCGCAAGACGCTGCCCATCATGGGCGACCCGGATCCTGAAACGCTTTGGCGTCTCGAGCTTTTCTACAACGCGGTGGGAATGGCGATAGAAAGGCAGGCCGGGGTCATGGTGAGCCCCATGATGAAAATGCATCATGAAGGTTTCGGCCGCATGGTTCTGATCGCGGGGCGACTCATCGTGGTGAACAAGCAGTTGCGGGATGTACATCGTTTCGGGTTCCTCAGCCTGGAAAAGCTGGCCGAGGAAGGTGAAAAACTGGTGGCTGCAGGGGTGGAAATGATCAACAAGTACCCCGAGGTCGCCAAATACGGCTAGGAGGCTGCCATGTTGGAACTGATCGAATGCTCCATTGAAATGGATGATGCACAGCATTGGCTGTCCATCATGCGCGATGCGGAAATCGAGAAACTCTGGAAAGGAAAGCAAGGCATGGAAGAAGTGGATGAAATGAAGGCCCAGATCAAGAAGCTCAACGCGCAGGCAACTGCGCTGAAGATGGATCTGCACGACCTCTCCGAAGATCTGCCTACGGGCTGGGAGAAAATCATGGAGGTGGCAGGCAAGGCCTACAATGCCTATCAGAGCCTCGATGCGGCGAAAAGGCGCCTTGCGGCTGCAGGCAACTGAACATGAGCGACATCACCATCACCATGCCTGACGGGCGGACCTGGACGCCGAAGTTCGTCAAGGAGATCAATAAGGAGAAATGCATAGGCTGCGGACGATGCTTCAAGGTCTGCGGGCGGGATGTGCTGCAGCTCGTGGGAATCGACGACGAGGGACAATATGTCGCGGTCGGAGATGACGAGGATGACGACGAGTATGAAAAGAAGGTCATGACCATTGCCAACCAGATGAATTGCGTCGGGTGCGAAGCATGCTCGAAGATCTGCCCCAAGAAGTGCTATACCCACGAGGCCATGAGCGAATAATCATGGAAGTCGCAACATTCGAGGCGCGCGCCGCGGCAGGCAGGGCCGACGAGTACGACGATTTGCTCGCGCTCCTGCTCGATCACGCGAGCAGCATCGAGGCGGAAGAACTGGCCCGCGAGATCGCGACCGCCTGCCTGGGTGGCAACCATCTCTGGCAGGATCTGGGTCTTCCTGACAGGCAGCGCCTCTCGGAAATGCTCGACGAGCATTTCCATACCCTGTTTCTCAAGAATGTCGCCAACATGAAATGGAAAAAATTCTTTTACAAGCAGCTTTGCGAAAGAATGGAAGTAAACGCCTGCAGGTCGCCGAGTTGCGCAATTTGCGTGGATTACGATCACTGTTTCGGCCCAGAGGTTCCCGGTTCCCGTGCCATGTAGCCTGCTTGCGCCTGAAATGATATTGGGTGAAGATGCCCTCGTTGCATAGACAGGGGACAAAGCCATGGACAGGAAATCCGGACTGAAGGGGAGGCTTCTGCTTGAAAAGGACGGCGTGTCCTATCTCGGCGGCAAGCGCATCGAACTTTTGGAAGCCATAGACCTTCATGGCTCGATATCTTCCGCTGCCAAAGCCGTCGGCATGAGCTACAAGGGCGCGTGGGACGCGATCGATGCGATGAACAACCAGTCGGATCAGCCCCTGGTGCTGCGCTCCATCGGCGGCAAACATGGCGGAGGCACGGAGCTCACCGAGCATGGCAGGAACATCGTGCGCCTTTTCAGGGAAGGGGAGGGGCAATACCAGCGCGCCATGGATGCCCTGGTCGATGGTGTTGAAAATTTCGATGCCTTCCAGCAACTGCTCAAACGGTTTTCCATGCGCACCAGCGCGAGAAACCAGTTCGCAGGCAGGATTGCGCGCCTGACCAGGGGGGCGGTGAACGTCGATGTCCGCATCAAACTGGATGAAAAGCACGAGATCGCCGCCGTTGTGACGAGCGAGAGCGCGGATTTTCTCGGGCTCGAAGTCGGGATGGAGGTTTATGCGCTCGTCAAGGCGCCTTCGGTCATCCTGACCATCGACCTGGAAGGGCGCTTCAGCGCGGAAAACAGACTTTGCGGCACTGTTTCCCGCATCCATGTGGGCGAAGTGAATGCGGAGGTCATGCTGGTCCTGGAGAGCGAGAAGACGGTGACGGCCATCGTCACCCATGAAACTTTAAACAGGCTTGGGCTTGTCGAAGGCTCTTCCGCCTGCGCAATGTTCAGCGCATCCAGCGTGATTCTCGCGCTTGTTCAATAGCGCCTTGATTCGACAATTTGTCGCATTTGCGACAAGCCTTCTCGTAACCCGTTGATTTGTCATTGGCACGTTGCTTGCTTTGTTTATTTGAGCGGTTTAATACTATAGGAATCCCGGGATGCTGGATGCGGCGATACTGGCTATCATCGAGGAGGCTGGCGTCAATGTGTTGACATTGACCGAAGGTCTCGAAGAGGCTGAGTTTTTTTCCTCGCGCCTGACTCGTGCGGAAGTGGGTCGTCAGGTCGGGGTCATGACGGGAGTCGCGGCAACACTTTCTGCTCAAACGCGCTCGCAGCTCCCGGAACTGGACTGGGAAGGTTGGGAAGGCGCTGCGAAGCAACTCGGCCCGGGCAGCGTGGTTTCGGACCAGGCGCTCTGGTTCGCCGTGCGTTCGCTCGTTCCGGCGACGCTGATGTGGCTCAGGGTATACCGAAAAAACTTGCCCGATCTTTTCGCATGCAAGCCTACCCCTTCTTTTCCGGAGGATTCACATAAATGAGGATGATGACTATGCAGGCCAATATGGGATTCGTGGGCGAACACGCCCATATCGCTTCCGAGGATGAGATTTCCGCAGGGCTCAATGCGGCGAACAAGGTATTTTCAAGCCACAATGTCGATCCGGCGGATTGTGCGGCAGCCAACGAGAAACTGGGACGGGACGAGCTCCTCACCAGGGAAGAAGCCAGGCTTTGCGTGATCTGGGGTGAGGCCGACGACATGGCTTTCCGCGCGCTCACCCTGGGCTGGCTGGCCCGGGACGTCGACATCAGGCTGGGACTGCAGGATGGATGATATGCCTGGCGCAGGTGCATATACGCAAGGATCAGGCTATTTTCTTTTGCCAGAACAATGCCTTTCCGGCCTCTGGATTCAGCTCGTAGCCTTCGAAGCCGAAAGACCTGTATGCGGCCCTGGCAACCTGGTTGCCCTCCAAAACTTCAAGAGTCAGCTTGCAGCACCCCAGTTTCTTTGCGATTTCCTCCGCTTTTGCCAGCAAGCGCCTTGAAATTCCGCGCCCCCTGAATTCCTGGGCAACGACCATGTCATGCACGTTCAGTAACGGCTTGCAGGCGAAAGTGGAAAAGCCCTCCATGCAGATGGCAAGTCCGGCTGGCTTTTCATGAACAAAGGCAATGACGGAATGAATGACTGGACGTTTCTTAAGCTCGGAGACCAGGTTCTGTTTCACGAACCCGGGAAGTTCCGCGCCGCCGCCCATTTCGTCCCTGGCGTATTCATTCAAGAGATAAACAACGGCATCCGCATGGGCCGGATTGGACAGATCTGCAATCAGAATATTTTCCATGGATCTCTCATCGGGGCTAACGATTCCGTGGAATAAGGAGTCGGGGAATCGGGGCGTTCCCGGGCCGGGCAGCGTTCATGTTTTTCACGAGGGACCTATTCTTAATTTTCTTCGAATAATGCGCTCAATATAAAGAGAATTCAATGCTTCGCTGAGCGGCTAGCCGATCAGCGCCACGGTCTTGATCTGGACCCGGACAGGCAGTCCCGGGGCGAGACCGAGGGATGCGGCTGAGCGTTTGGTGAGACGCGAGACGATGGGGGTGCCGCCCACATCCACCCTGACCAGCGACTGGGCCGGGTGGGCGTCGTCCGCGATCTCAATCACTGTTCCCTGCAACAGGTTGAGTATGCTGGTGTGCTCCTGGTGCGCCAGGGAGAGGCTCACGTCGCGGGCGAGGATGCGCACTCTCACGCGGCGTCCGACCGGCATGCCGTTATCCCGCACCCAAAGCTCGCCTCCCGCAAAATCGGCCCGGATCAGGTGCCAGTCCTCGTCCCGAGCCCCGATCACGGCCTCTATCACCACGCCTGCATCTTCCCCCAAACGGATGGGCAAATCGAGCCGGGCCAGGGTTTCTGGGAGGGAGCCTTGCGCAACTGCGCGCCCCTTGTCCAGGACGACGATGTGGTCCGCGAGGCGCGCCACTTCGTCCGGCGAATGGCTGACGTAGAGGATGGGAATTTTTAGATCTTCGTGAAGTTTCTCCAGGTAGGGCAATATTTCCTGCTTGCGGGCCAAATCGAGCGCTGCGAGCGGCTCGTCCATGAGCAATATTCCGGGGTTGACGAGAAGCGCCCGGGCGATGGCCACCCGCTGGCGCTCTCCCCCCGAAAGATTTTCGGACCTGCGTTCCAGAAGATGGGCTATTCCCAGCAGTTCGATGGCGCCGTCGAGCTCGATCCGGCGGATCCCGGTACGGCGCATCCCGTATTCCAGATTGCGCCGGATGTCGAGATGGGGGAAAAGGCTGGCTTCCTGGAAAACATAGCCCAGCCGTCGTTTGTGGGTGGGGAGAAAATAGTCGCCGTCCTGCCAGATCTCGCCTGCGACAGAAAGGTACCCGTCTGGCGCATGTTCCAATCCCGCCATGCAGCGCAGCAGCGTGGTTTTGCCGGAGCCCGAAGGGCCGAAAAGGGCGGTTATGCCCCGGCCGGGCAGGGAAAGGTCGACCTGCAAGGTGAAATCCTTTCGGTCCAGGTGAAAGCGGGCCTCGACAGATTTCATGGTTCTTTTCCCTTGCTGCCGGGTTTGAACGCATTCACGGCAACGAGAACCAAAAAGGAGAAGGCCAGCATGCCGCCGGCGAGCCAATGGGCCTGGGTGTATTCGAGCGCCTCGACATGGTTGTAGATTTGCACCGAGAGAACCCGTGTTTTATCCGGAATATTGCCGCCTATCATCAAAACCACGCCGAATTCTCCTACGGTATGGGCGAAGCTCAGGATGGAGGCGGTGACAAAGCCCGGTTTTGCCAGCGGAATTGCCACGCTGAAAAATGCATTCAGGGGCGAAGCCCGCAAAGTTGCGGCGACTTCCAGCGGGCGGTCTCCGATGGCCTCGAAGGCGTTCTGCAACGGTTGAACCATGAAAGGCATGGAATAGATGACAGATGCGAGCACCAGTCCCGGGAAGGTGAAGGGGAGCAAGCCCAGTCCCAGGGACTGGGTCAGGTGGCCGAGGAAACCGCCGGGACCCATGGCTATCAGCATGTAAAAGCCCAATACGGTGGGCGGCAGGACAAGCGGCAGGGTGACGACCGCTCCAACGGGCGACTTCAGCCAGGAGCGGGTTCTGGCAAGCCACCAGGCGATGGGGGTGCCGATGAGAAGCAGCAGGACGGTGGTCAGGCCAGCCAATTCGAGTGTCAGGCGCAGGGCGGAAAAGTCGGCATCGTTCACGATGATCGGTATCCGGATAAGGCCCGCCCCGAAGGGCGGCTATTCCACTGCATAGCCATAGGACTTGATGACCGCGATCGCTTTTGCGCTTTTAAGATACTTCAACAGTGCTTCTGCCGCAGCGCTTTTCTTGCCGTTTTTCAATATCACCGCATCCTGGCGAATCGGAGCATGCATTGCTGCCGGTACGATCCAGGCAGAGCCCGATCTCAATTTGCCGTCTTCAATCACCTGGGAAAGCGCAACGAAGCCCAGTTCGGCATTGCCCGTGGCGACGAACTGGTAAGTCTGCCCGATATTTTCCCCCAGCACGATCCTGGAATGCAACTGGTCGAGGAGCCCCAGTTTGGCCAGGGTTTGCATCGCAGCTACCCCGTAGGGGGCGAGTTTGGGGTTGGCCACGGCCAGATGTCCGAAGCTGCCCTTTGTAAGCACGTTCCCCCTGGCGTCAACCAGGTCCGGCTTCGCCGACCATAGCGCCAGGGAACCTATGGCGTAGGTGAAGCGGCTGCCCTTGACGGTCAGTCCTTCCCGGTCCAGTTTTTCTGGTGTCTTGTCGTCTGCAGCGAGCAGAAGGTCGAATGGTGCGCCGTTCCTGATCTGGGCGTAGAATTGGCCCGTCGCGCCGAAGGACAGCGCCGCCTTGTTCCCGGTATCTTCTTCGAAATCGGCCGCGATTCTCTGCATCGGCGCTGCGAAGTTGGCGGCTACTGCAACCTGGACTTCATCGGCGGAGGCTGCGGTGCTGCCGCAAAGCAGCAGCAAAGCGAAAAATATGCGTTCCATGAGAGTTTCCTTGCTGCGATCAGGCGCTGACTGCCAGGATGATATGGGAGGATTTGATGTGCGCGCAGGCGGATGCGCCCACCTTCAAACCCAGGCTCTCGATGCTTTCCCTGGTGACGATGGCGGCAATGCTCCTGCCTCCGGGGATTTCCATCACCACTTCACCGTTCACCGCGCCTTCCTGACAATGGGTAATCTTGCCGCACAGTTTGTTGCGGGCGCTGGTTTTGAGCTTGCTGTCCGTGGTGACAATCACCCAAGGCGCCTTGATCAGCGCATAGGCTTCCCCTCCCACCTTGAGCCCCAGTTCAGCCACGCTTTCCTGGGTGATGATGGCTGCAAGTTCGCTTCCCCCGCCGATATCCAGTATCACTTCGGAATTCACCGGGCCATTTTTCAATGCCTTTATTTTTCCGAAAAACTCGTTGCGTGCGCTCGTTTTCATGTTGATCTCCTAAGTTGAAAGGTTGCTTCAAATCGACAGCTAATTGAATCAAGGTCTTTGCCCCGTCAGCGGGGACGCTCCGGCACGATTTCATAGACAGGGCGAGACAGGCGTCTCTTGCAATCTCCCGCCGGCCCGCCGGTCACGGTGCGGCATAGCCACATGCCACTCCTGAGGCGCCATGCCCGAACTTCCTCGAAATAGGTTTCCTCTTCACCGAAGCTTTCATCCTCGTCCATGACCGCCCGGGTCATGGTGAACTGGTGGCGATAGAAGCAGCACTGCATACTGCCATCGTACCCCAGATACTTGACTGCCTGGGCTCCGGGTTCCTCGAACCGTTCGAAACTGACCGGGATCGTGGAGCGATCCCGGTATTCGGCAGGCAGATAATCGTCCCAGGCGGAATTCATCATTCTCGAATCAGAATACATGCATTCCTGATTTAAAAAGCCACTCTCGCAGTCGTTACCCAGCCGCGATTATAGGTGCTGAAGGCGGTCGCTGCCGCGTCCTGATAGCCGACGCCGAGGATGAGTTTGGTTCTGCCTTCAAGCGGAATCCTGCCCAGAA
>JAJZRP010000066.1 GCA_021802655.1 Pseudomonadota bacterium | reverse complement strand
CAGTGTGTCAATAGAAAGTATATAAAAAATACATCTTAATGTGTATGGAACTCCGTGCATGAGATTGCGGATTGCTCTTTAAGCAGGGGGGATGCCCGACCTGGAGGCGTTCGGGCGGAGGTTTTGCCGTGCGAATACGCACGGGCTGACAAGTTTCAGATTTCCGATGTCGAGGTCAGTGAATCAACTTTGATGGCTGGAAGCTGCATGGTTTGTTTTCGATGCATGCATTCCTGTCAATCCAGGCTTGAGTTTTCCGCTCAGTGTCTGCCTTTTCTGGGGGCAGGAACATTGATCCTTATATAACCGGGCCTGGTCCTGGCGCTCCTGGTCGATCACCCTCCAGTTGGGTCCCGCCAGTGCTGGCAGGGATGCTGCCGTGAACATGATCGACAAGGCGATGGCAGATTGCTTCATTGGATGTCTCTCCTCGTGATTGATGACGTTACTTTCAGTACAGGTTCATCCTGTCCACGCTATAGAGACTTTCCTTCGGTTCAGAAAGTTCACGGTTTTTTGTGACCGATTTGTAACATTGTACATAGGGCGTGCTTTTTGCGCAGCCATAAAAACGGCATAATGTCGGGATTCGTCAGCGCAAAGGCAGTTCCATGTTTTTAAGACTATTGTTGCTCACCCCTCTTTTACTGGCGGGCTGCAGTCCATCCCCGACCAATCCGGTCGATTCCAGGTTTTCGGATGTCGTGAAAAACAGGGACAATCCCTCGGATCGGCTCCGTTCCAACGGAACGGTGAAAGCGGGAATCACGCCGAGCTCGGTGGCGATAGCCGGAAAATATGCCTATGTGACGAATTCCAACGGCGGCAACGTCATGATCTACGGCATTGAAAAAAACGGGAAGCTCGAACCTCTCAAGACTGCTCCCGTCGCTTCAGGCTGGGGTCCCAACCTGATCGCAATCGATCCTTCAGGGAAGTATGCCTATACGGCGAATACCGATTCGACCAGCGTTTCGGCCTATGTCATAGACCGGAATACCGGCGCATTGAAGCAGGTGCCCGGAAGCCCTTTCCGGGCCGGACGCAATCCCACCTTCATTGCGATCACGCCTTCCGGGAAATATGCCTATGTGACGAATTACGGATCTACCAGTGTTTCGGCCTATGCCATAGACAGGAAAACGGGGGCGCTTAAGGAAGTGCCGGGTTCCCCGTTCGAGTCCGGCAAGGCTCCGGCTTCCATCGCTGTGAGCGGGAAATTTGTGTTTGTCGCGAATTCCAATTCCAACAATGTTTCGGTCTTTTCCATCAGGGGGGACGGTTCGCTCGCATCCGTTCCCGGAAGTCCCTTCAAGACGGGTTCCGGGCCTTTCGCCATAGCGCTCACGCCTTCCGGGAAATATGTTTATGTGACGAATTCCCTCACCACCAAAGTTTCGGCCTTTGCCGTGGACGGGAAGGGGAGATTGCATTCTGTTCCAGGCAGCCCATTCCGGGCCGGAATGACGCCGCTCTGGGTGACGATTTCTCCTTCCGGGAAAAACGTCTACGTGGTGAACTGGCTCGGGGGAATATCCGGCTATAGCGTCGATCAGGGAACCGGTGCGCTTGTTCAGCTTGACGGCAGCCCATTCGAATCAGGACATGCGCCCAAGGCCGTGACCGTGGACCCTTCCGGGAAATTCGCCTATGTTGCCAACGGCGGCGACAACGACGTCACAGCCTACGACATCGATTCCAACGGGGCGCTGATTTTCCTGAAGAGGCGATGAAGCTGCCGATGAAGCCCGAGCTGGCCCTGGCGGTCTGCGCGCTTGCACTTTTCCATTGTGCGGCGGGGCGGGCCTCCCCGATCAGGCATGTCGTCGTGATCTTCCAGGAAAACGTTTCCTTCGACCACTATTTCGCGACTTACCCGAATGCGCTCAACGAGCCGGGGGAGCCGCTTTTTCACGCATCTAAAAACACGCCCTCGGTCAACGGACTGAACGAATATCTGCTCCAGCACAATCCCAATGCTGTCAATCCCCGCAGACTGGCAAGGCGCGATGCGATGACCTGCGACATGGAGCACGAATACACCGCCGAGCAGCTTGCCTACCATTCCGGGCTGATGGACAAATTCGTCGAATATACCGCTTCGAAGCATTGCGACCCGGGGCAGGTAATGGGTTATTTCGACGGCAATACCGTGACCGCCTTGTGGAACTATGCTCAGCGTTTTTCCATGAGCGACAACTTCTATGGCACCACTTTCGGCCCGTCCACGCCGGGAGCGATCAACCTGATTTCAGGGCAGACCCACGGCGCTGCGCCTCCGAATCTCACCGAAGTCACGAAGGACGGGACTCTCTACGGCGATGCCGATCCCGCCTATGACGACTGCTCGCACGGAGCCAAAATTTCGATGTCCGGGAAGAATCTGGGAGATCTTCTGAATTCGAAGGGCCTGACCTGGGGCTGGTTCCAGGGCGGGTTCCGCCCCACGGAATATTCCGGAGGAAAGGCGGTCTGCGGGGCGAGTAGCCGCAATATCGCCGGAAAGACAGTCCCCGATTACAGTCCGCACCACGAGCCTTTCCAGTATTATGCATCCACATCCAATCCCCATCATCTCGCGCCTGCATCGGCCGAAGAAATCGGCCGCAACGGCCGCGCCAATCACCAGTACGATTTGGAGGATTTCTGGAAGGCTGCACGATCGGGACATCTTCCCGCAGTCAGCTTCCTCAAGGCCAGAATGGCGCAGGACGGTCATGCCGGCTACTCCGACCCGCTCGACGAGCAGATTTTCATCGTCGAAACGCTCAACCGGCTGCAGAAACTGAAGGATTGGCAGGATACCGCCGTATTCATTGCCTACGATGATTCCGACGGCTGGTACGACCATGTGATGGGGCCGATCGTGAATCAGTCGGATTCGAGCCTGGATGCCGATTGCGGCAAAACTTCGGGCTACCCGGTTCGCTGCGGCTACGGCCCGCGCCTGCCTCTTCTTGCGATCTCGCCCTGGGCCAAACCCAATTACGTGAGCCATTCGATTGCCGACCAGAGTTCGATTCTGCGCTTCATCGAGGACAACTGGAGTCTGGGCAGGATCGGGGATCAGTCTTTCGACGAGAAGGCGGGGCCGCTCACCGACCTTTTCGATTTCTCACGCCCCAGTTACATGCACCTCATGCTGGATCCCTACACCGGACTTCCCGCGAAATGAACGTCCGATATGTCCAGTGCGGTTTCGAAAGCGGGTTTTCCCGTGATGAAACCTGAAAGCGCAAAGGCGGCTGTCGGCTGCATGTGGATGCAAATCATCCGGACATTGATTGCTGCCATGGTGCGCGAGAGGGCGTCCAGCCAGGCGTAATAGACGGGGTCGATGAGCGCCAGCCCGGCAAGGTCGTAGTAGAGGCAGGATGCTTTCGCCTGCTGCAATTCTCCCGCGATGCGCTCGATGAGTCTTGTCTTGTCCCGTATGTTCAGGCTGCGGGAAGGTTCGAGCAGGAAAGCGTCCCTTCCTATCCGGGTCAGGTGCAGTCCGGGGATCATGATGCCTTGTGGCTGACCTGTATTCCCAGGCGGCGGAAAGCTTCCTTGAGTCCGTCCGAGAGGCTGGCTCTTGTGGTGACGCCGGTGAGATCGATGTTGAGGCTGATCAGGGCGCGCGCGATTTCGGGCTGGATGCCGGTGATGATGGCGCTCGATCCCATCAATTGAACCGCCCTGACGATCTGGATGAGGTGATGGGATACCTGAGAGTCGATGTTCTGCACGCCGGTCAAGTCCATCACGACGACTTCGGCATGGTCTTTCGCCACGCGGCTGAGCAGGGCCTCCATCACCAGCATGGTGCGGCTGGAGTCGAGTGTGCCGATGATGGGCAGGGTGAGTACGCCGTCCCATATTTCGGTGATCGGGGTAGAGGTTTCCCTGAGCTCGGCTGCCTGGGCTTCGAGGACGCGCTCGCGTTCTTCCAGATAGGAGCGGAAAACGGCCATGATCAGTTCGTTGAAGACGCCGGTGAAATAGTGCAGGACGGATCTCGATTCGGTGAAGGGAATGCCGCTGTCCTTTTCCAATGCTTCTATCAGGGTGTATTGCAGGAGTTGGGTGTAGCGTACCACTTCCTCCACCCTCCCTCCGCGCATCAGTATTTTATGGGAAAGGGAAGCAAAGAACATTTCAAGGGCATGGAACTCGGGGGATTGCCGGTCGTCCGGATTCTTCGATCCCAGAAGCTCCGCCATGAGGCTGAGAAATTCCGCGCTCAGGTCGGCGATTTCATCGTCGTCCATCAGGTTGCTGCTGTCGCTGCCGAAATGGATCTTCCCGGGCTCCGCGAGCAGAGGGGAAATGTTGCCGATCTTGAGGCTGAACAGCGCAGAAAGCTTTTCGCTGAGTTTCCGGTTCATGTTGCGTTTTCCTTTTTGATGGTTGATACGAATATGGATTGGTCGTCCGATAGCCTTCCCATGATGTTGCCCAGGATGTAGGCGATGAGCTGGGGATGCTGGTTGAAAAGCCCGGCGAAATTCGAGGTGTCCCAGTTCCTGCGGACGCCGTCGCTGGCGGTCACGATCACGCTTTTCCTGGCGACTTCGGTCTGGAATTGCGACGGAGATCTGTGATCCCGCCCGAGGATGCCTGGCGCGAAGGAAATATGATGCATCTGTGCATCCGAGTAAAGATGGGCGTGCATGTCTCCCACGCCGAGCAGCTTGAGTTTCTGCTTTTCGAGGTCGATCTCGCCGAAAATCGCCACGGCCCCGCGCTTGGCTACGAGCTGACTGTCGGCAGAAGCCATGGCCGATTCCAGATCGTCGAAATGGGCGAGGCAGGATGCGAGATCGGCCGTGGCAGCCTGGGCTTCGGCGCCGTGCCCCAGCCCGTCCAGATGGAGCCAGCGGACTCTGCCCGGCGTCTCGTAAAGGTAGATTCTGTCTCCGTTGTGGCGGACATCCGACAGGGACCTGGAAAAAAAACCGATGTTTTCCGGATTTTTGCCCAGATGGAAACGCGCAAGGAATGCCGTGCCGTTCCATTTCCTGGTTTGGCCCCCGGGCTGGGTATAGATGTATGACTCGTCGCTCAGGCGGCGGATGCTGCCCAGCCCCTTTCCCAGGGTGCCCATACTGGAAAAGCCATCTTCCTCGGCGCGGGAGAGGTCACGGATACCCGGCCCGTAATCCAGTGAGAAAATGTCCAGAACCGGCCCTGGCTGCTGCCAGACCTGAACCAGCCCTCGTCCGCCGGCATGCTTGACGTTGTTGCTCACGAGTTCAGCTGCGACAAGGAGCATGTTCTCCCGTTTCAGGTCGGCAATGCCGAGGCGTTTCGCTATCGCGGAGAGCTTCGAGCGGAGCACGATGATCGCCCCCTCGTTTTGCGTGGCGCCGTCGTACAGCAGCTTGCTGTCCTTGATGCTGTCTACGATGTGAGCCATGTCGAGCAAAAGACGGAGGGGTCGGAAGTCAATTCTGGAAACCCTAACACAAGTTGGCCTCTGCCGAGGTTTTTGGCTTTGTAGAGCGCTTCATCCGCACAGTGGATGAATGCGTCCAGTTCGAGTTCCTGCGGTGTATCGCGGGTGACGGAGGCGATGCCGATGCTCATCTTGCAGTCGGAAAGTTTGAGCAGGAATTCCGCCTTTTCGCTGGCGAGCTGCGTGTCCGCGAAGAGCAGGATGGCGAACTCGTCCCCGCCTATCCTGAAAGCGAAATCCACGTCTTCCCTGATGACGCTGCGCAAGGTTTCGGCTGTCCTGACAAGATACTGGTCTCCATACTGGTGGCCGAACTGGTCGTTGATTTCCTTGAAGTGGTCGAGGTCGATCAGCATGAGAGTGAGCGGAGAACTTCTCTGACGCAGGGTGCTGCGGAAGGCATGGTCGAGTTTCTCGTCGAAGGCGCGGCGGTTGAGAAGTCCGGTGAGCGGATCGGTCTCGGCCTGGCGCAGGGATTCGTAGAGCCTGCTCTGGTGTTTTTCCAGGGCCTGTTGCAGGGATGCCATTTCCTGCCTGGCCTGCTCGCGGGTTTCTTCGAGATGGCGTGCCATTTCGGCATTTTTCAGAAGCAGAAGGTCGGGATCGTTCGCCACCGTCGAGTCGCGCAGGCGCTGGCGCAATTGTTCGATGGTTTCTTTTTCCGGAAGGTGTTCGAGCGTCGCTATTCTTGAATGCTGATCTTCCCAATGTACGAAAAGGCGTTTCCTTTCCAGATGCAGGCTGGCGCAAAGAGGGTAGCCTGTTGCCGCACCCGAATTGCGCAGATTCTGCATCAGGTCGAGCACGGGCTGGACTGAGGCGAAAGCATTCCCGCCGAGCGTTTCCACGGCATCGAGAATGAAGGCGACGAAATTCTGCAAATCCGGTTCGATCGCCAAATTTTGCTTCAGCAGCTCGACAACTTCCAAGATGTCCCCGCGCTTTTCCGGCCAATCTGACATTATCCATAGTTTTTGGAAAAATATAAATTTTTATGTAAATTTGCGGATTAAACTTACCTTTTGATCGACCGCTTCGGCGACGACGCTATCGCGGAGAGTTTTTCGCGCTAGGAATGGCCGCCGAAAAGGGCGCCTGCGCCTGCGGTCAGCGCCATGGCGAGCATGCCCCAGAACGTTACCCTGGCCGCGCCTTTCATGATGGACGCCCCCCCGGCCTGGGCGGCTAGTCCGCCGAGAAAGGCGAGGAAGGTAAGGGATGTGAGGCAGACGAGCGGGATGAGATGCGCCATCGGCGCAACCGGGATGACTGCAAGCGGAAGGGCCGCGCCAATGGAGAAGGTGAATGCCGAGGTGAAGGCGGCCTGGATCGGTTTGGCGGCGGCCGTTTCGGAAATCCCGAGTTCGTCGCGAACATGCGCTTCGAGCGCATTCTTTTCCATAAGCTGTTCGGCGACCTGCCTCGCGAATTCGGGCTCCAGGCCGCGTCCAGCATAGATCGAAGCGAGCTCGCGTCTTTCATGCTCAATGTCGGCGGAAAGTTCCTGCTTCTCCCGTTCGATATCGGCGCGCTCCGTATCCGCCTGGGAACTGACCGAAACATATTCGCCTGCAGCCATGGACATGGCGCCTGCTACAAGTCCCGCGATTCCTGCCACAAGAATCTCCTTCAGGCTGGCGCCCGAGGCTGCGACGCCGACGACGAGGCTGGCAGTCGATACAATGCCGTCGTTGGCACCCAGCACGGCGGCACGCAGCCACCCGATATGATGCGTGCGGTGCCTTTCCTGATGTCTGATGAACATGCGGGCATGATACACCCGAGTTATGGAATCTGCGATGCGCCGGCGTTTCCATTTAGGGCCTGGCTTCTGCTAGAATCACTTGCGGCTTGAGTGAATCACAAGGACCAAGATGTGCCAGTTGCTCGGCATGAACTGCAATGTTCCCACTGATATCTGTTTCTCCTTCACCGGTTTTCAGAAGCGTGGCGGAGGAACCGATATACACAGCGATGGCTGGGGAATCGCATTTTTCGAGGGCAAGGGGGTAAGGCTTTTCGTCGATCCACAGCCTTCGGCACAGTCTCCTGTCGCAGAATTCGTGCGCAACTACCCCGTCAGGTCGCTCAACGTCATAGCGCATATCCGCAAGGCGACCCAGGGCAGGGTGGCCCTCGAAAACACCCATCCCTTCATGCGCGAACTTTGGGGCAGGTACTGGATCTTCGCGCACAACGGCAATCTTCCTGAATTCGCTCCGGCTCTCGACGGATCTTTCGTTCCGGTAGGAGACACGGACAGCGAGCGCATGTTTTGCTGGCTGTTGCAGAGCCTCGCACAGCGTTTCGGCAGAACTGCCCCGAATCGCGAGGCGCTTTTTTCCGCACTGGCCGAATTCAGCGGCGAACTTGCTGGCCGCGGCATATTCAATTACCTCCTCTCCAATGGCGATTGCCTGTTCGCCCACTGTTCGACAAATCTCGCCTATATCGTGCGACAGACGCCTTTCGCTGTTGCGCATCTCAAGGATGAGGACATTTCGGTCGATTTCAGCGAAGTGACTACATCCAGGGATCGCGTTGC
>JAJZRP010000014.1:11230-41960 GCA_021802655.1 Pseudomonadota bacterium | reverse complement strand
CCTCTGCCATCGCGCGTTGCCGTGCTTGGCCAAGCCGCCCGGCTAACGCGGCACCATGCGCTCTCGGATCGGCAGGAGGGCGAATTCCCGGATGGCGCCTCGGATGGCGCTCCGTTGAGGGCGCTTCTCTCTCCAAACGCAAGTGTTCATAGGCCATGCCTCCCCCCATCCCTTAACTCTTATGACGATACTCACGGGCAAGTGCGGTATCAAGGTGGCTCTTCTCCAGGAACTCCCGTCCGGACAGGATCATTTCCTTGACGGAGCGCCGAAGAACCCGCTCGATGTCGGCGTGCGACATGCCCTTGAACAGGGATGCCACCTGGCCATCGTCGGGCTCGAAATTGCGGCGGACTCCGGAGAGTTTCAGTGTTAGCAGGCGTTTGATCTGCTCCAGATTCGGCATCTCGAAGCGCACAACCTCATCGAAGCGTCGCCAAACCGCCTTATCCAATAAGGTTTCGTAGTTAGTGGTGGCGATCAGGATGCTCTCGCCTCGATAACCGTCCATCATCTGCAAGACGGCATTTACGGAGCGTTTGAGCTCACCATGATCAGCGCTGTCGCCACGATCTTTGGTCAGGGCGTCGAATTCATCGAACAAGGCGACCACGGGATGCGTTGCGACGTAATCGAACACTTTGCGCAAATTGGCGGCCGTCTCCCCAAGAAACGACGAGATGACGGAGTCCAGCCGAACGAGGACGAGCGGCATGGACAGGGAATGCGCGATGACTTCGGCGGCCAGCGTCTTGCCGCAGCCGGGAGGCCCGCAAAACAGCAGCTTCTGCGCGGGTTGCAGGCCATAGGACCGGAGCACGTCCGTCCGGTTGTGCTCCATCAGGATTTCATCGAGTGCCGACTGCGAAGCATCCGAGAGAATGATGTCTTTCTCCTCTCGAATCACGGCACGCTCTTCTAGTAGCGCAAGACCGTTGTCTTTATTGGTTGGCATGCTGGGCAAACATTGCAGCTTCCGCGCACTGTTCCCGACCGTTGCCTGATCGCCGTAAAGTAATCGCTCAAGGTCATTTGCGAGCAGATGATGGTTTTTCTCACGCTCCTCTTTGATCACTGCCTCGGACGCCGCGCGAAAGCCCGAAGCATCGCCTTGTGTTCCCGATTTAATCAGTTGCCGCAGTAACTTTCCGTTAGCCATATCTCGTTCTCCTCAGTTCTTGGCACGCTTCAACCGCTGCTTGGTCATGCGCAGGTCTAACGGTGCTACTTGATTAGTCATTCACCAGCTCCCATTCGACGCTGAACAGCGCGCGCTCTTCCACCTGTTGCTGGAGCTGCACTTCCAATTGACTGATGAGGTCGTTACGCTGGGCTTCGACTTCGTCCTGCCGGGCAAACAGCTCGCGGCGCAGCTTGCTGCGCTTGCCTTCCAGTTCGCGCTGCTTCTTCTGCCATGACAGCTTTTCTTCCAGCGTCGGCGAGATCGCGGCGGTGCGGCGTACCTCCTTGATCTCGCGGTCGATCTCCTTGATCTCCTGCTCCAGCCCCAGCTTCAGGTCGTCCGCCCAGGCATCGAGCTTCTGGACTTCCTGCTCGAAGTAGCCGAGGTTGCGCTGGTTGATCTCTCGCAGGAGTGCTGCCTTGCGTGCCTCCATGTCGGCCAGCAGCGCGGCGTCTGCCGCGTTGAACAGCCCCGCGGCCTGCAAGGTCGCGGGCAAACGCAGCAGCTTTTCCGGGTCGTCTTCCGCCAGCAGCAGGCCATCGGTCGTGCCGGCCGCGACCAGCAGGTGCTGCTCCTGATTGCCCAACGCCTCGACGGAGATCAGTTTCAGGGTGAGCCACCCGGCCTTGCCGCGGTACGGCTCCAGCGTGCTGATCCTGGTGCCGTAGGCTTCGTAGTCGAACACCAGTTTAGCCTTGTCGAGCGCGCGACTCTTGGCCTGCCGGGTCACCCACAGCGCCAGCGGATGATTGACCCGGTACAGGTGCGCGTCGCCAGAGCGGCGCGGCAACTCGTAGCGCCCAAGTGCGACGCCGGCCACGTCACTTTTCTCCATGCCAGCCGGAGGCCGATGGAGATCGAACCCCTCGTCGTCGAATAGGGCGCAGTCGCCCAGTTCCGCACGGGTCAGGTCCATCAGCATCCGCTCGAAGCGGCTGCGCATCCTTTGACTATCCTCGGCGCGCATGCGCAGCTTGTCCTGCACTTCCTCGTCGAAGTGCTCCAGCAGGAGCTGGCGGGTCTTGACCATCGCCTCAACGATCTCGCCGGAGAGGTCGAGCTGGAGCTGCTCGAAGCTGGACTTGATTTCTGCGGGTTCCCGGCAGTTCTGGTAGATCTCCGCGATGCGCCGCTCGAAATCGACGCCGGAGCCGATGGCGCCCAACACCTCGTCGCTGGCCCCGAACACGCCCTCGAAGAGCTGGAACTTCTGAGCCAGCAGTTCGTACACGCGTGCATCGGCCTCGTTGCTGCGGTCGACGAAGTTCACCACCACCACGTCGAACTTCTGCCCATAGCGGTGGCAGCGCCCGATGCGCTGCTCGATGCGCTGCGGGTTCCATGGCAGGTCGTAGTTGATGACGAGCGAGCAGAACTGGAGGTTGATGCCCTCGGCTCCGGCCTCGGTGGCGATCATGACCTTGCCGCGCTCCTTGAAGTGCTCGACCAGGGCCGCGCGGGTGTCAGCCGTCCTGGAACCGCTGATGCGGTCGGTACCTTCGTGCCGCTTCAGCCAATCCTTGTAGACGGCCTGCGCACGCTGGTCGCTATTGGTGCCGTTGAAGAGCACGATGCCGTCGCCGTATGGCGTATCGGCCAGCAAGTTGAGGAGGTATTCCTGAGTGCGCTTGGACTCGGTGAAGATGATGGCTTTCCTGGCCGCGTTCAACCGATCCAGTTCGGCGAAAGCTCGATCCAGCGCGGTAAGCAGTGCCTTGCCCTTGGCGTTGTCCCGGATGTTGGTTGCCAGCGCTTTGAAGTGTCGAAGCTCCTCGATCTCCTGCGCGATGGCATCGCGTTCCAGGCGGCTTGGCGCTGCGACGTCCGAGTCTTGTTCATTCCACTCATCGACGGTTTCGTCAAGCGACTCGTAGTCCTCGTCGAGTACATCGGCCAGATCGGGGACCTCGGTGACTTCGTCGAGCACCCCCTGGAGTCGCTTGGCCATCGTATCCAGTGCCCCCGCAATCGCGTGCGTGCTGGAGGCGAGCAGCTTCCACAGCACAAGTGAAATCAGTTGGCGCTGCCCCTCGGGCAGGGCCTTGAGGTTGGGGCGGCGAAGGTAATCGGCGACGAGCCTGGAAAGTTCCTGCTCTTCGCTCGACGGCGTGAATTCCTGGACGATGGCCTTGCGCGCCGTGTACGACACGTAGGGTTGAACCTGTTTGCGCAGGGTTCGCTTGCAGATGGGGGCTAGCCGGTCACGCAGGCTGCCGAAGGATTGCTCCCTGCCAGTGAACTGCGAGCGGAAGCTGTCAAGGTCTCCGAACACGCGGTCATCGATGAAGCTGACCAGTCCATAGAGTTCGAGCAACGAGTTCTGCAACGGCGTCGCGGTCAGGAGCACCTTGGAGTGAACGCTTGAGAGCGCCTCCTTGAGGGTCTTGGCGATGACGTTGCTGGTTTTGTAGACGTTGCGCAGGCGATGCGCTTCGTCGAGGACGACCAAGTCCCAGTCGATGCCCTTGACATCGTCAGCCTTGGCCTTCGCGAACTGATAGGAACAGATGATCGGGCCGGAGGCGAACAGGAACGGGTTCCGCTGCTCCTGTTTGCGGATCGCGTTGTAGCTTTTGGCTTCGAGGATCAGCCCTTGCAGGCCGAACTTGTCCTGTAGTTCCTGGTGCCATTGCTTGCGCAGGTTCGCCGGAACGATGATGAGCACCTTCCGCTGCCGCTCGGCCCAGCGTTGTGAGATGACCAGGCCGGCTTCGATGGTCTTGCCCAGACCGACCTCGTCGGCAAGGATCACGCCGCGTGAGAGGGGATTGCGGCAGGCGAAGAGCGCGGCCTCGACTTGATGGGGATTCAGATCGACTTGCGAATCGACCAAGGTCGATGCCAGCGACTCGACGGTGTCGCCTGCGGCGCGCCGGGTCAGCAGCCACGCAAAGTACTGACTCTGATGCGGCGTCAGAAGTTGCTTTGTCGTCAACGATGATCCTCCCCTTGTTCTTCCCCGAGCGTGATTCGGCAGCTGGCTTGGTCCAAGCTCACTTCTCCCCCGGCTTCTTCTTGCTGATGCTGTCGGCGATCCAGTTCAGGGCGGCGAAAGCGCCAGGTGCCCTCCGGCTGAAAGCCGGAATCTCTCCTTTCAGCGAGGCGGCAGATCGTCCGTTTTACAGCTTTGAGGTGTGCGGCCGTTTCACCTTTGTCGTTTGCCGACGCTGGAATTAGTTTGCCAAGATTGGCCAATTCTCCCATCTTTCCGCCTCATCGGCAAAGATCATTCGTGCGCTTCGCGACTCCAGGATGCGACTGCACGCTGTAGCGTCGTTAGCTTCCGTGACTCGATTGGTAGCAAACGTGATGTTGCGCCAGCCGACTATCCCAGCGGCAGGCAACGAAATTCAGATCGCTTGACTGATAGAGTCGATAGTTTGATGGGGGCTGGATGCATCCCTGGGTCATCCGGCAGATTTCAACATAGACCTTGCTTCGCAAGACTGAACTGCAGGTAAGCGCCAGGTTGATGCCTGTTTCCGGGCGTTCGGCCAACGGCCCCTTGGCCGAAATGTTGCCTGTGGGCAACAACGCGGAAGGCCACAGCCACGACCGCTAATGGATATACGCTTAACCCTGCTGCTAGGACAATTCCTCTTCTTTCTTTTTGGATCTGATAGCCACAAACACCCCAATCACTGCGACAAATGCTGAAAGAGCCTTGGCCAATAAAATTGCTGTAGAGGTGGTCATTTGAGTTTCTCCTTTTGCTTTGAGGCCAAAGTTCGCGCCAAATGTCGCGCAATTCTGTTCCAAAAGTCGCGCTCGTTTACATGCAGCTTCGAGACTTGATTCGGTTCTGATTGGCTGCGTTGGAAAACAAAAAGGGCCGGACTAAAGCCTAACCCTTTGATTTATGGTGGGTCCGCACGGACTTGAACCGTGGACCAAGGGATTATGAGTCCCCTGCTCTAACCAACTGAGCTACAGACCCATAACTCTGACGAAGCATGAAACGGCAAGCTCATGCCTCGTTGTCGAGGAAGCTCCTCAGCCGCTCGGAGCGGGAGGGATGCCTGAGTTTCCTCAGCGCCTTCGCCTCGATCTGGCGGATGCGCTCGCGTGTGACGTCGAACTGCTTGCCGACTTCTTCCAGCGTGTGGTCGGTGTTCATCTCGATGCCGAAGCGCATTCTCAACACCTTCGCTTCCCTCGGGGTGAGGGTGTCGAGGATGTCCTTGGTGACGCCCCTCAGGCTCGCATAGACCGCTGCCTCCACGGGCGCCATGGTGGCGGCATCCTCGATGAAGTCTCCGAGATGCGAATCGTCGTCGTCGCCGATGGGCGTTTCCATCGAGATCGGCTCCTTGGAAATCTTGAGGATCTTCCTGATTTTGTCTTCCGGCATTTCCATTTTCTCGGCGAGCACGGCAGGGTCCGGCTCCTGTCCGGTTTCCTGCAATATCTGGCGGGAAATACGGTTCATCTTGTTGATCGTCTCGATCATGTGCACCGGAATCCGGATGGTCCTCGCCTGGTCGGCGATGGAGCGCGTGATCGCCTGCCTGATCCACCAGGTGGCATAGGTCGAGAACTTGTAGCCGCGCCGGTATTCGAACTTGTCCACCGCCTTCATCAGGCCGATGTTGCCTTCCTGGATCAGGTCCAGGAACTGCAATCCGCGGTTGGTGTATTTCTTCGCGATCGAGATCACGAGGCGCAGGTTGGCCTCGGTCATCTCGCGCTTGGCGCGTCTCGCCCGCGCTTCCCCGGTGGACATCTGCCGGTTGATTTCCTTCAGGTCCTTGATGGGCATGCCGGCAAGATGCTGCACCGAAAGGATCTTCTGCTGCTGTTCGATAACGGCATGCTGGAACCTGGAAAGCGCTTCGCTGTAGGAGTGGCCGCCCCCGATCTCGCCGGCGACCCAGTCCGTGCTCACTTCGTTGCCGACGAAAACCTTGATGAAATGGGTGCGCGGCATCCCCGCCTTGTTCACGCAAAGCGTCATGATTTCGCGCTCGTAACCCCTCACTTCGTCGACCAGCATGCGCAGGCTGTCGCAGAAAGCCTCGACCTTCTTGGCGGAAAAGCGGATGGAAAGCAGTTCCTTCGAAATTTTTTCCTGCAGTTCGGAATATTCGGCGTCCTGCTGCCCCTCCGCCCGCTTCTGCTGCATCTTTTCGAAGGCTTCGCGGATCACCGAGAAATGGGCCATGGCGTCTTCCTTCAGCTTCAACAGGCTTGCGCTTGCAATGCCGCCGGCGTCTTCCTCGTCATCCTCTTCCATGTCGAGGTCGGAGTCTATCGCGGCTTCGGCCTCCATCGGAAGCTCTTCTTCCGAGGCGTTCGCGTCGATGACGCCGTCGACGAGTTCGTCGATGCGCATTTCGTCGCGCTCGATCGCATCGACCATCTCCAGCATCTCGGCGATCGTGGTCGGACAGGCGGAAATCGCCTGGATCATGTACTTCAGGCCTTCCTCGATCCTCTTCGCGATCTCAATTTCACCCTCGCGGGTCAGCAGCTCGACCGAGCCCATCTCGCGCATGTACATCCTGACAGGGTCGGTGGTTCTGCCGAATTCGGAATCCACGGTGGAAAGCGCAGCCTCGGCTTCCTCGACCACATCCTCGTCGGTCACGACGGTGGCGTCCGACATCAGCAGGGTTTCGGCGTCCGGTGCTTCGTCGTAGACGGAAATGCCCATGTCGTTGATCATGCCGATCACGCCCTCGATCTGCTCGGCGTCCAGCATGTCGTCAGGCAAATGGTCGTTGATTTCGGCGTAGGTCAGGTAGCCGCGCTCCTTGCCGAGGACGATGAGATTCTTCAGGCGGATGCGCCTCTCCTCGAGATCGCTCGGTTGCACATCGGTTTGCCCGGTCAGGCTCTGCTCGCTGTCTTTGGCCATCACCATACCCTGTCAAGATGCGTAGTAAAACTGAGCATTATACCCTAAATTCACTCCCCGTTCCGTTTTTCTGAAACAAATTTAATCGCTGCTGCAGGCGCAGGTATTCAGCCTTGCCCGCTGCCGTCCATCCGGAAGAATTCGCTGCATCGAGCAGTCTGTCCATCCGGGCCCTGCAAAGGCGTTCGAGGTACTGTTTCCAGGCATCGACGAACTCCCTTTCGAGTTCTTCAGTGCCCAGTTTGGCTTCTTCTATGCGGAAGAGTCCCGGCCTGATTTCTTCCAGGAGCGCATCCATCGCGCTTCCCTTGAAATGCTCCATGATCGCCGCAGTGCCGACTGCACCTTCTTCCGCGAGGAAGTCCAGAAGCTCCACCAGGGCGGCGGCCTCGCCCCCCGCGCTTGCGGAGACGTTTTCCTGGGGGGCGATCTCCCTCCTATCTACAAGTGTAGCAAGCGCAGGAGAATGCATGAGCATTTCGAGCAGCTTCCTGACGACATCGGGCTTTCTGCCAATGTTTTTTCTGGGGGGAATTTTTTCTGACCTTCTGGATAATTGGACCTGGAAAAGGGCTTCGAGTTCCGCAAGCTCGATCCTGGCGATCTGTGCGATGCGTTTTCTCAGCATCAGCCCGAGATTGGGTGCCTTCACTTCAGCAAGCAGGGGCCTTGCCTCGTGGAGAAAGCGCGCCCGTCCCTCTTCGCTGTTGAGGTTCGCCTTCGCGGAAAGCTCGTTGACCAGGAAGGTCGAAAGCGGCAGCGCTTCTTCGAGCAGGGCTTCGAATGCCTCCCTGCCGCGGCTTCTGACGAAGCTGTCCGGATCTTCTCCCTGGGGAAGGAAAAGGAAGGAGATGTCCTTTCCGTCGGAAAGCTGGGGGAGGCTGTTCTCCAGCGCACGCCATGCCGCGCGCCTGCCCGCATTGTCCCCGTCGAAGCAGAAAAACACGTGGTCCGACTGGCGCATCAGCTTTTGCACATGAATTGCCGTGGTTGCAGTTCCCAGGGTCGCGACGGCGTAATGGACGCCGCTCTGGGCGAGCGCAACCACGTCCATATAGCCTTCCACCACCAGGACTTTCGATGCGTCCTGGATCGCCCGCCTCGCCTGAAAAAGGCCATAAAGCTCGCGCCCCTTCTCGAAAAGCGGGGTCTCGGGGGAGTTCAGGTATTTGGGTTCTCCCGCCCCGAGGACCCTTCCCCCGAAGCCGATGATCCTGCCCCTCGCGTCGAGTATCGGGAACATGATCCTGTCCCTGAAGCGGTCATAGCGCTTGCCTTCGCCGGAAATGACGAGCCCCGCCTCGACAAGCCGCTCCGAATCGTAGTCGGGGAAAACCTTGGAAAGATTTCGCCAGTCGGAAGGCGCGTAGCCTATTCCGAAGCGCGAGGCGATTTCGCCCGAAAGCCCGCGCTTCTTGAGGTAATCTATCGCGGATTCGGATTTTTTGAGCTCGTCCCGGTAATATTTCGTCGCCTTCTGCATGATCTCGGAAAGATCGGGAGAGGTCTTCTCGGGGCGGCTTCCGGCTTCTTCGGGAACCGCAAGACCCAGGCTCCCCGCGAGGTCCCTGATGGCTTCGACGTAATTCAGTCCGCCGTAAGCCATGACGAAGCCGATCGCATTGCCGTGCGCGCCGCAGCCGAAGCAGTGGTAGAACTGCTTGGTCGGGCTCACCGTGAAGGAGGGCGTTTTTTCGTCGTGGAAGGGGCAGCAGGCCTGATAATTGGCTCCTGCCTTTTTCAGCGGGACATGGCGGCCTACGACATCGACGATGTCGATACGGTTGAGCAGGTCTTGGATGAAAGATTGCGGAATCATTGCCCGCAGGGGGAAACTATCTGGAAAGCCTGGTCTTGACGGCGGAAGATACTGCGCCCATGTCGGCGCGCCCCGCGAGTTTGGCCTTGAGGAGGGCCATCACCTTGCCCATGTCCGCGGGGCCGGATGCGCCCGATTCGAGAACCGCGGCGTCCACCTCGTTGGCGATTTCCGAGGCATCCATCTGCTGCGGCATGTAGGCCTGCAGTACCGAAAGCTCGAATTTCTCGGCGTCCGCGAGATCCTGCCGGGAGGCGGCTTCGTATTGCGAAATCGAATCGCGCCGCTGCTTGATCATCTTTTCGATGGCGGAGACCACGTCGGCGTCACCGAGTTCGCGGCGCTCGTCCACTTCCTTCTGTTTGATCGCTGCGAGAAGCAGTCTTATGGCGGAAAGGCGAGCTGCATCCCGGCTGCGCATCGCAGCCTTCATGTCCTCGGTGATCCTTTCCTTGAGGGCCATCAATACAGCTTGGGGGGGAGAACCTGATTGCGCAGTCTCTTGTAATGGCGCTTCACTGCAGCCGCCATCTTGCGCTTGCGCTCGGCAGTCGGCTTTTCATAGAATTCGCGTGCGCGAAGTTCGGTCAAAAGACCGGTTTTTTCGATGGTGCGCTTGAAGCGGCGCATCGCGACTTCAAACGGCTCGTTTTCCTTGACCCTTACGCTCGGCATCGGCTGATCCTTAATCTGAAATTGAAAACCTCGCATGATACCAGAAAGATGGTATCTTTGCATGCGAATTTCTTTAAAGCTAAACTGCCCCCATGCTTGTACTCGGAATCGAAACTTCCTGCGACGAAACCGGCGTCGCGCTTTACGACACGGACCGCGGCCTGCTCTCCCATGCGCTCCATACCCAGATCGCGATGCACGGCGAATACGGGGGGGTGGTGCCTGAGCTCGCCTCCCGCGACCACATCCGGCGCGTGATCCCGCTCGTCAGGGAAGTGCTCGACAAATCCGGAAGGTCGCTCCCCGACATCGACGGCATCGCCTACACCAAGGGGCCCGGGCTCGCAGGCGCGCTGCTGGTCGGCGCTTCCGTCGGCGCATCCCTGGGGTTTGCCCTCAAAAAACCCGTGATCGGGGTGCACCACCTCGAAGGCCACCTGCTCTCCCCCTTGCTTGCAAAGCCCGCGCCGGATTTTCCCTTCGTCGCATTGCTCGTCTCGGGGGGACATACCCAGCTGATCCGGGTGGAGGCCATGGGGAACTATGTTCTCCTGGGCGACACCCTGGACGATGCCGCGGGGGAGGCTTTCGACAAGACGGCGAAGCTTCTTGGGCTGGGCTATCCGGGAGGCGCAGCGCTTTCGAGGCTCGCCGAGAAGGGGGACACTGCCCGCTTCCGCCTGCCCCGTCCGATGCTGGGGAGTGCCGATCTCGATTTCAGCTTCAGCGGTCTCAAGACCGCGGCGCTCACCCTCGTCAGGAGCCAGGAAGACGACGGGCAGACGCGCGCGGACATCGCCCGGGCCTTTCAGGATGCGATAGTCGAGGTGCTGGTGAAAAAATCGCTGGACGCCGTGAGGCAATGCGGCCTGTCGAGACTGGTCGTTGCGGGAGGAGTGAGCGCCAACAGCGAACTGAGGAAAAGGCTTGCCGCCGGGGCAAGGGGCGTCGAGGTCTATTACCCCGATCTCGAATTTTGCACCGACAACGGCGCGATGATCGCTTTCGCAGGGGCGATGCGCTATCTCATGGGAGCGGCCCCGGAAAACGGGTTTTCCGTCAGGGCGAGGTGGGATCTTTTCGGCGCCTGAAGGTGCCTTCCTCCCCGTTTGCCAGCTTCACGATATTGGACTTGTGGCGCCAGACCAGAAGCAGGCACATGGTGAGCACGGCGAGCGTCAGGATGTTTGCCCCCAGGAAAAAGAGGGCGTAGAGCGGGGCGAAGGTGGCCGCGGCGAGCGCAGAGAGCGAAGAGATCCGGGAGGCCAGGAATGCGACCAGCCATGTTCCCGCGACAGCCGCTCCCAGCCGGAAATCCAGCGCGAACGAGATACCGAGGGCGGTGGCGACCCCTTTTCCGCCCCTGAATTTCAGGAAGATCGGGAACAGGTGCCCGAGGAAAACCGAGAGCGCAGTCGCGGCAATCACGGCAGGGGCCTGGAAATAATGCTGGGCGAGGAGGACTGCGAATGTGCCCTTGATTCCGTCGCCGAAAAGGGTGAAGGCTGCAGCCGCCTTCTTCCCGGTTCTCAATACGTTGGTTGCGCCGGGGTTTCCCGATCCGTAGGTTCTCGGGTCGGGGAGCCTGAACAGCCGGCTCGACAGAACCGCGAACGATACCGATCCTGCGAGGTAGGAGAAGAGAATTATCGCTATCTTGGGCATGCCAAATATTCTAAAATGTCGAACCGCAATTCTACCTGCATTGAACCCAAAATGGACGTCATCTTCATAAAGGCCTTCCGGGCCGAAACCCTGATAGGCATCTACGAATGGGAGAGGAAGGTTCCCCAGCCTCTCGAAATCGACATCGAAATCGGCATTCCGGGAAAGGAAGAATTGGCGAGCGACGACATAGCCGACACCATCGACTACGGCAAGGTCGTCGGCCGGGTCAGGGAAGCGCTGGCCTCCCATTCCTTCTCACTGCTGGAATCGCTCGCAGAACATCTCGCGCAAATCGTCCTTGCCGAATTCGGCTCGCCCTGGGTGAGGCTCTCGGTCGCCAAGATTGATGCGATGAACGGCGTGAAGCGCCTCGGCGTCAGGATGGAGCGGTCCGCCTAGCCCCTCGGGTGATGTTTCTCGTGCAGGGACTTGAGCCGCTCCCTGGCGACATGGGTATAGATCTGGGTGGTCGAGATGTCGGAGTGTCCCAGCAGGATCTGCACCACCCTGAGATCCGCCCCGTGATTCAGCAGGTGGGTGGCGAAGGCGTGGCGCAGGGTGTGCGGGGAGACGGGTTTCGTTATGCCCGTTTTTGCCGCGTGGCGCTTGATGAGGTACCAGAAGGCCTGGCGGCTCATCGCGGCGCCCCTTGCCGTGACGAAAACAGCGTCGCTCTTTTTGCCTTTCAATAAGGCGGGGCGGGCAGACTTCAGATAGCGGTCGATCCAGTCGAGCGCCTCCCCCCCCAAAGGCACCAGGCGCTCCTTTCCCCCTTTCCCGCTGATCCTGACAAGTCCCATGTCGAGACTCACCTGAGAAAGCTTGAGGCCCACGAGTTCCGAGACGCGCAGCCCGCTCGCATAAAGCACTTCCAGCATCGCCCTGTCCCTGAGGCCGGCGGGTTCTCCGACTTCGGGGGCATCGAGGAGCTGCTCCACGTCGGCTTCCGAGAGGCTTTTCGGCAGGCCTCTGGCGAGCTTGGGAGATTCGATTTCAAGAGTGGGGTCGCGGGCGATCCTGCCTCTGGAGAGTGCGAACTGGAAAAAGCGCTTGAGGCTGGAAAGCTCCCGGCTGGTGGTCGAGGACTTCTTGCCGGACTGGTGCGCGAGAAAGTCGAGCAGCAGGGCGTGATCGGCTTCCAGCAGATTCTTGCCGTGCATTTTTTCCAGCCAAAGGGAAAGCTGCTTCAGGTCGCTCCGGTAGCTCTCCAGGGTATTCCTGGACAGGCCGTCCTCCAGCCAGAGCGAGTCGCAGAATTCATCGAGAAGGTCAATCCGACTCATGTCCGAGGAGCCAGCGCTTGATGGAAAGCGGCTCCCCTTCCCCGTGATGCATGAATCCGCCGAGGCCGGCTCTGGAGACGACGCGGTGGCAGGGAATCACGATGGGAACCGGGTTCGAACCGCATGCCTGCCCCACTGCGCGGGGGGCTGAACAAAGGTCGCGTGCGATTTCCCCGTATTGCCGGGTTTTCCCCCGGGGTATTTGCGAGATTTGCGCCCAGACTTTTTTCTGGAAAGGCGTGCCGCGCAGCATCAGGGGAATGTCGAATTCGAATTCCGGGTCGGAAAAATAGGCTTCGATCTGGCGGCAGAGCGCCTCCGAGACCGGGTCTGAGGGGGGGAGGAGTGAAGTGCCGGGTTTCAGGAATTCGATTCGTGCAAGGCAGCCGTCTTCGACAAGGATTCCGAGGACTCCGAAAGGGGCGGGCATCCTCGTCTCGAATTTCATTTCGATTTTTCCGCAAGGGCTTTCGCGTCGCCGGCAAATCCCGCCTGCTTCAGGCTCTCGATGCAAAGCATTCTCGCCCTTTTGGCGAGATCGTCCTTTTTGCCGGAGGCGGCTTCGAAATAATAGGCTGCAGCCTGTTTCGGATCGGCCGAAATTTGGCCGAGCAGCATCAGGACTTCCCGCTTCGCGCTGCCATCTGCAACGGGAAGCAGGCTCTCGAGCAGGCCCTTCGATGCAGGCGCTTTCGTGGAAGCCATTTTTTCGAGGAGGGGAAGGATGCGGCTAAAGGCCTGGGGGTCGAGCGTTTTCACCCCCTTGAGATATTCGCCGAGAACGGCTGCGGCTTTTTCAATTTGCCCCGTCTTCAGCCAGGCATGCGCAAGGTCGAGGGATTCGCTTTTTTGCAGGGCAAGTCCGTCCCAGAACTTGATGCAGGATGCGTAATCGCCGCTTCCGTAGGCCATTTCCCCCAGGGCATGCTTCGCCTGGGGCGAAAGATCGGGGGCATTCGCAAACAGGTTCAGTGCAACTTTCGGTTCGTCTTTCAGGGAATCGATGATGAGGGAAATCGCCTTGCCCCTGGCATCCTTTTCATGATCGGCGAGGTAGGCGAGCAGGGACCTCGCGGCATAAGGATCGGTGATCTTGGCGATCGGGCCGAACCAGGAGCTTCCCTGCAGGAGCGCGTAATGGTTGGAAAACTCGATCGCATGGTCCTGGTAGCTTTTCCACAGTGCTTCGGGGGAAATCTTGCCTGCGGCAAGCAGCGCCTCAAGGGCCGAAATTTCCAATGAAGGATCGGTTTTCATTTTCGATGCGGCCAGCAAAATCCCGATGTCGCCTTTCGCAGACTTGATCGCGGCTCCCGGATCGATCAAGCCCATTTCGAGTTCCGCCCTGATTTTCACGGGATCCCCGTCGTCGAGCAGGACCAGCCAGGGAGCGGCGTTCTGGGCCATCCCCGTGGAGAGCAGCCCGCCCACGAACTCGTCCGCCTCCGCACTCGAAACGGGATGGTAGTCCTGGTCGAAGCGCAGCATCGCGTAATAGGCGCTCATGCCGTCCTTTTCCATGACGAGGCTCTCGATGACCTGGAGCCTCGCCTGCCTCAGTTCGATCCTGGAGGGATTCCCCTTCCAGATCAATTGAACAAGCCAGTTTCGGGCAAGAGCAGGCTCATCGAGGGCGAATGCGGATTTGACTGCGAGCAGGGCATTTTCTTTGGAAAAGGGCATCTGCTTCGCGAGATCGAGAACCTGATCGTTTTTGCCGGCTTTGGAAAGCAGATTGATTTCGAGCGAATTCCACCTCGGATCGGGTTTGGCCGGAGGATGTTCCTGCATGAAGGCGAGGGCGAGTTCTTCCGCGCCGGCTTTTTGCATGCTCGATGCGATCTCGTAGTCGCCCGCGTGCGCGTTTCCGGCGAGCATCAGGAGCAGCACCGGGAGAAGGCGGGAATTCAGCATTGTTCCCACGGCAGCCCGTCGTGGCGCCATCCGTTCAGGCTGCTTCTGCGGTGGGATTCGTCCAGATCCCCCTCGAAGCCGTGCAGCACGTTGTATACTTCCTTGAAGCCCGCTTCCTTCAGGGACTTCCCGGCTTCCAGGGAGCGCACGCCGCTTCTGCAGATGAGCAGAACCGGGCGGGCTTCGTTCGCGATTTTCTTCACGTGAGCCACGAAGTCCGGATTGATTTCCCAGTCCGGGCCGTCGTTCCAGGGCACATGGATGGAACCCACGGGATGTCCGACGAAAAGGAACTCGATTTCGCTGCGCACGTCGACGAGCACCGCGTTCGGGTTGTTTTTCAGGAACTGGAAGGCTTCCTTCGGAGTGAGCGATTTCATGGTTTTCCTCGATGACCGTCGGAAGATTATAGCGCTCCCGGGGGTATGTTAAAATGCCGAAAGCAAAACACCAAGGATATTCATGAGCGCAGCGCTTCTTTCCTCCCTTCTGGCACGGCGGATTCTCGTCCTGGACGGCGCCATGGGGACGATGATCCAGACCTACAGATTGACCGAGGCCGATTACCGGGGGGAGCGTTTCGCCGATTTTCCGGGGGATCTCAAGGGCAACAACGATCTGCTTTCGATCACGAAGCCCGAAGTGATCAGCGCCATCCACGAGGCCTACCTGGATGCAGGGGCTGACATACTCGAGACCAACACCTTCAATGCGACCTCGATCGCCATGGCCGATTACGGCATGGAGCATCTGGTTCGCGAGCTCAATCATGCCGGGGCGCATCTGGCGAAGCAGGCCGCAGAAAAATACACCACACCGGACAAGCCGAGATTCGTGGCGGGGGTTCTCGGGCCCACCAACAGGACGGCCTCGATCTCCCCGGACGTGAACGACCCCGGCTTCAGGAACGTCACCTTCGACGAACTGGTCAATGCCTACCTCGAGGCGATAGGCGGGCTGGTCGAGGGCGGCGCAGACATCCTGATGGTCGAGACCGTTTTCGATACCCTCAACTGCAAGGCCGCCCTTTTCGCCATAGAGAGCTATTTCGAGACCCATGACGTCCGGCTCCCGGTCATGATTTCTGGAACCATCACCGACGCGAGCGGCAGGACGCTTTCAGGGCAGACCACAGAAGCTTTCTGGAATTCCGTATCCCATTGCAATCCGCTTTCCATCGGGCTCAACTGCGCCCTCGGGGCGAAGGAACTGAGGCCCTATGTGGAGGAGCTTTCCAGGGTTTCCGGCGTGCATGTGAGCGCCCACCCCAATGCCGGGCTTCCCAACGAATTCGCCGAATACGACCAGAGTCCGGAATACATGGCAGGGCTGATCCGGGAATTCGCGCAGAGCGGCTTTCTCAACATCGTCGGGGGATGCTGTGGAACGACTCCCGCGCACATCAGGGCGATCCACGATGCGGTGGCGGATGTCGCACCCAGGAAAATTCCGACAATCGAGAAAAAATGCCGGCTCGCCGGACTCGAGCCTTTCAACATCGGCGAGGATTCGCTCTTCGTGAATGTCGGCGAGCGCACCAACGTCACGGGATCGAAGATGTTCGCGAGGCTGATCCTGAACGGGGAATACGCCGAGGCGGTGAATGTCGCAAGGACCCAGGTCGAGAACGGGGCGCAGATCATCGACATCAACATGGACGAGGCGATGCTCGATTCCGAGCGCGCCATGGTGACTTTCCTCAACCTGATCGCGTCCGAACCCGACATCAGCCGCGTTCCGATCATGGTCGATTCCTCGAAATGGTCGGTCATCGAGGCGGGCCTCAAATGCATACAGGGCAAGCCCGTGATCAATTCGATCAGCCTGAAGGAGGGCGAGGAATCCTTCAGGCGCCAGGCGAAGCTCGCGAGGCGTTACGGGGCTGCGGTGATCGTCATGGCTTTCGACGAAAAGGGGCAGGCCGACACCAAAGAGCGGAAAATCGAAATCTGCACCCGTTCGTACGACATGCTGACCCGTGAATTGGGTTTCCCTCCCGAAGACATCATTTTCGATCCCAATATTTTCGCGGTTGCGACGGGAATCGAGGAGCACAACAACTACGCCGTCGATTTCATCGAGGCGACGCGCATCATCCGAAACACGCTTCCCTTTGCCAAGGTGAGCGGCGGAGTGAGCAACGTGTCCTTCTCGTTCCGCGGAAACGAGCCGGTGAGGGAAGCGATTCATACCGTTTTCCTGTATCACGCGGTTCGTGCCGGAATGACCATGGGAATCGTGAACGCGGGGCAGCTCGGCGTCTACGAGGACATTCCGAAGGCGCTTCTCGAGCGCGTCGAGGACGTGATCCTGAATCGCAGGGGGGATGCGACAGAGCGGCTCGTCGAATTCTCGGAGACCGTGAAGGGGCAGGGGAAAGCCCGGATCGAAGACCTCGCCTGGCGCAACGCGCCGGTCGGCGAGCGGCTCACCCATGCCCTGGTGCGGGGCATCACGACCTACATCGTGGAGGATACCGAGGAGGCGAGGCTTGCCGCGGATCGCCCGATCAGCGTGATCGAGGGGCCGCTGATGGACGGCATGAACGTGGTCGGGGACCTGTTCGGTTCCGGAAAGATGTTCCTGCCCCAGGTCGTGAAAAGCGCGAGGGTCATGAAGCAGGCGGTGGCCTACCTGATTCCCTTCATCGAGGCGGAAAAAAGCGGGGCGCAGCAGGCCAAGGGAAAGATCCTGATGGCCACTGTCAAGGGAGACGTGCACGACATCGGCAAGAACATCGTCGGCGTCGTGCTGCAGTGCAACAATTACGAGGTCGTCGATCTCGGCGTGATGGTGCCCTGCGAGAAGATTCTGCAGACCGCCCGCGAAGTCAATGCCGACATCATCGGCCTTTCCGGGCTGATCACCCCATCGCTCGAGGAGATGGCCCATGTCGCGAGCGAAATGGAGCGCGAAGGCTTCACCATCCCGCTTCTGATCGGGGGCGCCACGACTTCGCGGGTGCATACCGCGGTCAAGATCGAGCCCGGATACAGCGGCACGACGGTCTATGTGACCGACGCATCGCGCGCGGTCGGGGTTTGCAGCAATCTGCTGAGCGACACCCTGAAGGACGATTATGTGGCGGGAATCAAGGCGGATTACGAGAAGGTGAGGCAGCTCCACAAGGGGAAGAAGGGGCAGGGGCCGCATCATTCCCATACCGAGGCGAGAAGACACGGACTCAAAACCGACTGGGCGCATTATGTCCCGCCCGTCCCCGCTTTCCTGGGGGTCAGGGTGCTGAAGGACTATCCCCTGGAAGAAATCGCCAAGAACATAGACTGGACGCCCTTTTTCCAGACCTGGGAGCTTGCCGGGCGCTATCCGAAAATCCTGGAGGACGAAGTCGTCGGGGAGGAAGCGAGAAGCCTGTTCGCGGATGCGAAGGCCATGCTGGGCAGGATCATCAGGGAAAAATGGCTGACGGCCAATGCCGTTTTCGGCCTTTTCCCCGCGAACAGCGTGGAGTCCGACGACATCGAGATTTATTCCGACGAATCGAGGACCGGGGTCTCGATGGTTTTCCACAACCTCAGGCAGCAGATGGTGAAACCGCCGGGCAGGCCGAATCTCTGTCTCGGCGACTTCATCGCGCCGAAGGAGTCGGGAGTGAAGGATTACATCGGCGCCTTCGCGGTGACCGCGGGGATCGGCATCGAAACGAGACTCAAGGCATTCGAGGAAGCGCACGACGACTACAACGGCATTCTGCTCAAAGCCCTTGCAGACAGGCTTGCTGAAGCCTTCGCGGAGCATTTGCACATGAGGGTGAGGCGAGAATTCTGGGCTTATGCGGCGGACGAGAATCTCGACAACGAAGCATTGGTCGAGGAAAAATACCGCGGGATCAGGCCCGCTCCCGGATATCCCGCATGCCCGGACCATACGGAAAAGGAAGCGCTCTTCAGGCTGCTCGATGCCGAGAAAAGTGCGGGCATATCGCTCACCGAAAGTTTCGCGATGCTTCCGGCATCTTCAGTGAGCGGATTCTATTTCTCCCATCCCGAATCCTCCTATTTCGCGACGGGAAAGGTGGATCGTGACCAGGTCGAGGATTACGCGAGAAGGAAGGGGGTGGAAATCGGGGTCATGGAGAAATGGCTCGCCCCGGTCCTTTCCTACAAATAAAAAGCCCGCGGCAGGCGCGGGCCAAAGGGAGGAGATACGGTTCGGATGTTACGCCGTCAATCTTACGGGACCATTAAGGAATGCCTTGCGGGCAAAAAAACACCCGCGACCAGCGCGGGTGAAAGGGGGAGGTACGGTTCGAATGATACAAGGGAATTCTTATATTCCCCTTAAGCATTCGCATTTTGACCGGCTTGTGCGTATGACTCATAATGTCCAGTTTTCCGGCAAGGATTGGGATTGGCGCAAAAAACGATAGACAGCCTGACGCTGTACCGGCGACTGATGCGCTATGTCCTGCCGCACTGGAAGGCTTTCCTGGTTTCGGTGATCAGCATCGTCGTGGTCGCCGCGACCGAACCCGCCCTGCCCGCCATGATGAAGCCGATGCTGGACGGCGGATTCGTGGGCAAGGACAAGACCCTCATCCATCTCATTCCCGTCCTGATCGTTCTGCTCTTCCTGGTGAGGGGGGTGGCGAATTTCACCGGCGCCTACGCCATCAACTGGGTCGGAAACAAGCTGGTGATGGATCTCAGGGTGGACATGTTCGGCAAACTGATCAGGCTTCCAACAGCCTATTTCGACGACCATGTCAGCGGCAACCTGATCTCGAAATTGACCTTCGACGTGACCCAGGTGACGCTCGCTGCGACCAATGTCGTGCTGATTTCGGTCAAGGATACGCTGACCATCGCCGGGCTTCTCGGCTGGCTTTTCTACCTCAACTGGATGCTCACCCTGCTCTCCCTTGTCATGGCGCCGCTCATCGCTTTCGTGATCAGGATGCTCAGCAAGCGGCTCAGGCAGTCCAGTCGCGATACCCAGCGCGCCATGGGCGAGATCACCCAGGTTCTCGAAGAGGGCATAGAGTGCAATCCCGTGGTCAAGCTCTACGGCGGGCAGGAATACGAAGCCAGGCGGTTTTTCGAGAGTGCGAACCGGGTGAGACGGTACAACATGAAGCAGTCGGCTGCTGCCGCGGCAAACGTGCCCATCGTGCAGATGATTGCAGCCGTGTCGCTCGCCGTCATCGTCTACCTCGCCATCCTCCAGTCGACTGCCGACAAGACCACAGTCGGCGGGTTCGTCTCGTTCATCATGGCGATGCTGATGCTGACCGCTCCCATGAAGCGCATCACCGGCATGAGCGAACACCTGCAGAAGGGGCTTGCGGCAGCAGAAAGCATATTCGGACTGATCGACGAGGAGGCCGAGCCCGACACCGGAAAGGCCGTTCTTGAAAGTGCCAGGGGGGAGCTTGTGTTCGATGAGGTGAGCTTTTCCTACGGCGGGGAATCCAGGCTGGCTCTGGATCATTTCAGCCTGGTTGTTTCTCCCGGAGAGACGCTTGCTCTCGTCGGCTCGTCGGGGAGCGGAAAAAGTACCCTTGCCAACCTGATCCCGCGCTTCTATCATCCCACCGGGGGAAGAATTTTGCTGGACGGGCACGATATCCGCGATCTTGCGCTCGAGAGCCTGCGCGACAACATCGCTTTCGTGAGCCAGAACGTGGTGCTGTTCAACGACACGGTCGCGGCCAACATCGCCTACGGTAAAATGGGGGGGGCGAGCCGGGAGGAAATCGAGGCGGCGGCAAGAGCCGCCCATGCGCTGGATTTCATAGAAGAAATGCCGCAAAAAATGGACACGCTGATCGGCGAGAACGGCGTGAAGCTTTCAGGCGGCCAGCGCCAGAGGCTCGGCATCGCCCGTGCGCTGCTCAAGGACGCGCCTGTCCTGATCCTGGACGAGGCGACTTCGGCGCTCGATTCGGAGTCCGAGAAGCATGTCCAGGCGGCGCTGGAGACCTTGATGCAGGGCAGGACCACGATAGTCATCGCTCACAGGCTTTCGACCATAGAAAATGCCGACAGGATTGTCGTGATGCAGAAGGGCAAAATAGCCGAAATCGGCAGGCATGCAGAACTGCTCGAAATGGACGGCATCTATGCCAGGCTCTACCGGATACAGTACGAATCCCCGAGGGGGTGACAGATGAAGCTGTTTGAGACGCTTTTCGAGGCGGCGCTGTGGCGCAGCCGCTATGTCGTGATCTTCGCCGTGATGGCGAGCATGATCGCTGGCTTTGCCATGTTCTACATGGCGACGGTGGACGTCGTCTATCTCGTCGCGCATATCGTCCACTACGCCGACCCGGACATGGCCGTGGCTGCGAGGAAGGCATTGCACGAGGATACCATCACCCATATCGTCGAGGTGGTGGACGGCTACCTCCTTGCCACCGTGATGCTGATTTTTTCGCTGGGACTCTACGAGCTTTTTATCAGCGACATCGACGAGGCGAAGGGCGAGGCGAGATCGAGCAGGATACTCGTGATCGAGAGCCTGGACGATTTGAAGGCGAGGCTTGCCAAGGTGATTCTGATGATTTTGATCGTGACGCTTTTCAAGGAAGCGATCAAGCTTAATATAGAAACGCCCCTCGATCTGCTCTACCTGGGCGGCGCCATTGCGCTGGTGGGGCTTGCCCTCTATTTTTCGCATGCGTCCGAGTCCCGGAAGGGGGAGCACTGATGCCGCACCTCTCCGTCGTCATCCCGGTCTACAAGGCGGAGAACTGCCTCGATGAACTCTATGTCCGGCTGAAAGCGGCGATCGAGCCGATCAGCCCGGATTTCGAGATCATCCTGGTCGAGGATTGCGGAGGGGACCGCTCCTGGGAACTGATCACGGCGTTGGCGAAAAGAGACCCGAGGGTGAGAGGGATCCAGTTCAGCCGCAATTTCGGCCAGCACTACGGGATCACTGCGGGGCTCGACCATGCCATGGGGGACTGGGTGGTGGTCATGGACTGCGACCTTCAGGACAGGCCCGAGGAGATTCCCAGGCTCTACGCCAGGGCGCAGGAAGGCTTCGAGATCGTTCTGGCCCGGCGCGGAAAGCGCGAGGATCCGTTGGGAAAGCGTATCATGTCCCGGGCTTTTTACAAGCTGTTCAGCTATCTCGCGGACATGGAATACGACGGACAGGTCGGGAATTTCAGGATCGTCTCCAAAAAGGTGGTCGAGAATTTCAGGTCGATGCGCGAGCAGCTGCGTTTCTTCGGGGGGCTCGTCAACTGGATGGGCTTTCCCTCGGCTTCTATCGATGTGCAGCATGCCGAGCGCTTCGAGGGGGGGTCGACCTACACTTTCGCCAAGCTCTGGAAGCTTGCGAGCGAAACGATCATCGCCTATTCGGACAAGCCTTTGAGGCTTTCGATACGCTTCGGTTTTCTGATTTCAATGTTGTCCTTTTTTTACGGCATGTACATCATTTACCACGCCCTGCGCTACGGCTCGCCGATCACGGGATGGAGCAGCCTGATCGTTTCCCTCTATTTTCTGGGCGGAATCGTCATCTCGATATTGGGCGTGATCGGCATCTATCTCGGCAAGGCCTTCGACGAGGCGAAAAGGCGCCCCCTTTACATCATCAACCACAAGACTTTCGATGGGCATTGAGGAAACCCCCTGGGATAAGGCCGTTCTCGGCATGCCGACATTCGAGATCACCGGGTTTTCGAAAGAAGATTTCGTCATGGCTTTAGGCCAATCCGGGCATTACACGGTCAAAATCGACCCGCTCGCAGACAAGCGGATGCTGCACGAATACGGTTTCTATTATTGCGATACCCTGATCGAGCCCCATTGCACCCGGGAAGGATTCAGGTTCTTCGAACACGAGGATTTCCGCGCAATGCCCGGTGCGCCGATGGAAGCATTGCTGAAAATCTGTCATGGCGCTTTCTCCCACGGTCGCTTCCACAGGGATTTCAATCTGAATTCCGATCTTGCCGATCTGCGCTACGATAGATGGCTGGAATCGCTCCACAGCGAAGGCAGGGTTCTCGGGCTTTATCATAAGGAAGAACTGGCGGGATTCATCGCTTTTTCGGGAAACTGCCTCGTTCTTCATGCCGTGGGCCAAAATTACCGGGGAAGGGGACACGGGAAATATCTCTGGAGTGCCGCCTGCAGGGAAATTTTCGGACGGGGGGCGATGGAGATCAGCAGTTCGATTTCCGCGTCCAACCTCGCCGCGCTGAATCTTTATGCCTCCCTGGGTTTCAAGTTCGGGAAGGCGGTCGACGTCTATCATCTGCTGGTGAAATGAGCTATCTCTACGTCCTTTTCACGATCCTGCTGACCGTCTACGGACAGATCGTCATCAAGTGGCAGGTGCTGAAGGCGGGTGCATTGCCCCAGGATGCGCTCGGCAAAGCGCATTTCATTTTGCATTTGCTGCTGAATTTCTGGGTGATCAGCGCCTTCCTTGCCGCATTGCTGGCTTCGGTCACCTGGATGGCGGCGATGACGAAACTGCAGCTCGGGCATGCCTATCCCTTCATGAGCCTCGCCTTCGTGCTGGTGATCCTGCTCAGCAATGTCTTTTTCGGCGAGGCGATCACGGCGCTCAAGGTTGCCGGGATTGTGCTCGTCGTGCTGGGGCTCGCCATAGGGAGCCAGGGTTGAAAGTTTGCCCTGACTGCGGAGGTGTTGTGACGGATGAGTGGCGCTGTCCCGCCTGCGGCTGGAGGGTCGATAGAATCGACGGCTTCCCCGCTTTCGCGCCTTCCCTTGCCAAGGGCAACGAGGGATTCAGGGCTGGTTATTTTTCGGAACTCGCCGGGCTGGAAGAGAAGAATTTCTGGTTCAGGGGCAGGAACAGGCTGATCCTTTGGGCGCTCGATCGCCATTTTCCGGGCGCATCCAGTTTCATGGAAGTGGGATGCGGCACGGGCTACGTGCTTTCCGGCATCAGGCGCGCTTTCCCGGAAATGAAGTTGCGGGGCAGCGAGATCGATGCTTCCGGGCTCGGATTCGCCGCCCGCCGGGTTGGGAATACCGAACTGATCCAGATGGATGCCAGGGCGATGCCTTTCAGGGAGGAATTCGACGTAATCGGCGCTTTCGACGTGCTGGAGCATGTCGAAGAGGACGAAGCGGTGCTCGGGCAGATATATGCCGCATTGAAGCCCGGGGGAGGGGTCATGCTGACCGTGCCCCAGCATCCTTTCATGTGGAGCCAGCAGGACGTGGCCGCCTGCCATGTGCGGCGCTATACGAAAAGCGAATTGATCGGCAAGCTGAAAAGAGCGGGGTTCAGGATACAATTGGCGACTTCCTTCGTCTCACTGCTTTTCCCCCTCATGATGATTTCCCGCCTCGTGACCAAGCAGGCGCCAACCGACCCGATGTCCGAATTGAGATTGGGCGGGGGAACGAACGCGCTTTTCGAATCGATCATGAATATCGAGGCGATGCTGATCAAAATGAACATTCATCCGCCTTTCGGCGGATCTTTACTGACTGTGGCGAGGAAACCATGATCCCTTTCAACAAGCCTTACATGACGGGCAAGGAACTGACCTATATTTCCGAGGCGCACGCCAGGGGCCACCTCGCAGGCGACGGCGAATTCACCAAAAAATGCCATGCCTGGTTCGAGAAGAAGCTGGGCACGGGCAGGGCGCTGCTGACGCATTCCTGTACGGCATCCCTGGAAATCGCCGCCATCCTTTGCGAACTTTCTCCCGGAGACGAAGTGATCATGCCTTCCTATACCTTCGTCTCCACGGCCAATGCTTTCGTGCTGAGGGGGGCGATCCCGGTTTTCGTCGACATCCGTCAGGACACCCTCAACATCGACGAGAACCTGATCGAGGCCGCGATCACCGAAAAAACCCGCGCCATCGTCGCAGTCCATTATGCGGGGATCGCCTGCGAAATGGATAGAATCGTGGAAATCGCGCAAAGGCACGGTTTGATTGTCATCGAGGACGCCGCCCAGGCGCTGCTATCGACTTACAAGGGCAGGTATCTCGGCACCATAGGCCATATCGGCTGCCTGAGCTTCCACGAGACCAAAAATATCATCAGCGGGGAGGGCGGGGCGCTGCTCGTCAACGACGAGCGTTTTGCCGAGAGGGCCGAAATCATCCGGGAAAAGGGAACGAACCGGAGCCAGTTCTTCAGGGGCCAGGTCGACAAGTACACCTGGGTCGATGTCGGCTCATCCTATCTGCCGAGCGAGCTGATCGGCGCCTTCCTTTACGCCCAGCTCGAGCACGGCGAGGAAATCATCGAAAGAAGAAGGACCATTTTTTCACGCTATGCCGAACTGCTCTCGCCCCTGGCCGAGAAAGGGTTCTGCCGCCTGCCGGGAAAAGAAGAGGCTGGCATAAAGGGCAACGGCCACATGTTCTACCTGATCCTGGAAAATCTCGATGCCCGGAGCCGCCTGATCCGTCACCTGAAGGAAGCGGGCATCCTCGCAGTCTTCCATTATGTGCCGCTGCATTCGGCGCCGGCCGGGAAAAAATACGCAAGGGTGAATGGAACCATGGCAGTCACCGAAGATCTGAGCGAAAGGCTGGTGAGGCTGCCGCTCTACCACGACCTGAAGGATGCGGATATCCTGAAAATATCGGCTGCAGTGAAGGCATTTTTCGGAATGGGAGACTGATGCTTTTCAATTCGCATCTTTTCCTGTTCGCATTTTTGCCGGGCACGCTGATTGTTTTCTTCCTGCTCGGAAAGCACAGGGAAATGGCTGCAGGATGGCTCGCCTTTTCCTCCATTGTTTTCTACGGCTACTGGAATGTCGCCCATGTCCCGCTCCTGCTGCTTTCGATCTGCGTCAATTACGCTTTCGGGGCGGCGATCGGCGGGGGGAGAAGAAACCTCCTCGTTTGGGGGCTGGCCTTCAACCTGGGATTGCTCGGCTATTACAAGTATGCCCATTTTTTCCTGTCCAATCTGGACCGGTTGACGGGGCTCGACTGGCAGATTGGAAAAATTGTCCTGCCGCTCGGCATTTCCTTTTTCACGTTTACCCAGATCGCCTATCTGCTGGATGTCCATAGGGCAGAAGCCAGGGAATACCGCTTTACCCACTACCTGCTTTTCGTCACCTATTTCCCCCATCTGATCGCAGGCCCCATCCTGCATCACAGGGAAATGATGCCTCAGTTCGAGAGGGAATCGACCTATGCGCCGAAATTCGACAATTTCTCGGTCGGCCTGACGATTTTCTTCGTGGGGCTTTTCAAGAAAGTGATGCTCGCGGACGGCATCGCAGGCTATGTCGCTCCCGTTTTCGGTGCGCATGCGAGCGGAATCGAGCCGACCTTCGTCGACGCATGGTGCGGCGCGCTGGCCTATACTTGCCAGCTTTATTTCGATTTCTCGGCCTACTCCGACATGGCGATCGGCATCTCCAGGCTTTTCGGCATCACCCTTCCGGTCAATTTCTACTCGCCCTACCAGGCGGTCAACGTCATCGAATTCTGGCGGCGCTGGCACATGACGCTTTCCCGTTTCCTGCGCGATTACCTCTACATTCCGCTCGGCGGAAACAGGAAGGGAAAGCTTCGCCGCTATTTTAACCTGATGGCGACCATGCTGCTCGGCGGACTCTGGCATGGCGCGGGATGGACTTTCGTGATCTGGGGCGGCCTGCACGGCATTTATCTTGCGATCAACCATGGATGGCATGCACTGAAGGGGAAACTGGGGATTCCGGATATGGGCATTGCAGGCAGTTTTTTCGCGCGCACTGCGACTTTCCTTTCAGTCGTGGTGGCATGGGTGTTTTTCAGGGCGGACGACCTGGGTTCTGCATTTTCCGTCCTGCGCGGAATGATGGGGTTCAACGGCGTCACTATTCCCGATTTCTGGCTCCCGAAGTGGGGGGAATTCGGGGCGTGGCTCGCATCCCACGGTGCGCATTTCGGCACCACGGCGACCCCCGTTACGGGCGGGGAAGTCAACTGGATATGGATACTGCTCGCGCTTGCCTGGTTCGCTCCCAATATCTACAGGATCATGGGGAATTTCGAACCCGCCCTCAACCTGCCCGAAGAGAAGCCTGCCAGGCTGATCTGGCAGCCGAACTGGGCATGGGTTGTTCCCGTCGCGGCACTCGGTTTCTTTTCCATCATCAACATGAACAAGGAATCCGCCTTCCTTTACTTCCAGTTTTGAAATGGAAAAGCACAAACATTACGTTTACGCGCTCATTTCGATCCCGGGGCTTATTATCCTGGCGATTCTCGCGATGAATATGCAGCTCGAAAAGAACGATCTGGGCGGGGGGCGGAAGGCCTTTCTGGCAAGCGCCTGGCAGGATGAGACGCATGGCATTACCTATGCGCCCCCCCTGAGTTCGACCCGTCTTTTCAAGACGCTTCGCCTCAACGCCCGTCTTCCCGGGATAAATACGGTCATATTCGGTTCCTCGACTGCGATGGGCGTTCGGGCAGGCATGTTCCCTCCCCCGATGAAGGCCTACAATTTCGCCCAGACCGGGAATCCCCTGCTCTCCGTGATAGGCGAGGCCGAGTATATCCAGGCGCATGACAAGGAGATCAGGAATTTCATCATCCCGCTGGACTGGTCGCTGAATTTCATCTACATGCAAGGCAATCCCAATCCGGCCGATCTTTCTCCGCCCAGGCTGGAAAAAAGGCAGTCCGACCCTCCTTTATTCGCGAGAATGAAGGATGCGCTTTCGCTTCCCAGAATAAAAAACCTGGTCGTTGTTCTGGGGGACATTTTGAAGTCGAAGGAAAAGTGGGCGTCTGCAGAGAGCATGTTTTTCGAGCCTTCCGGCACAGATTACCGTTGTGCGGACGGCTCCGTGGCGAGGGACTACGACACGATGTACCGCGGCACCTGCACCGGTTTCCGCTACGACGGAAGCGCCACCTTCGCGAACCTGGAAAGGGTATCGGATGCGGAACTCCCTTCCCTGGTACTTGCCGCGACGATACCGAGCTCGAAATACAGCGAGGCACTGAAACAGTCGCAAGGGGAGCCCAACCCCGCCATTTTGCAGGCGCTTGAAAAAATCGTTCGCGGCGCGAAGGGAAGGGTGATCTTCTTCCTGCCGCCATTGGTTCCCGGCATGGAAAGAAGGTTCCTTTCGCTCCCGGGATATTCCGAGGACTTGAAGCGTACCAAAGCGGCGCTCGATGCGTGGGGGAAGCGGGAAAACGTGGTCATCGTCGATGCCGGAGAATCCGAGAAATATGGTTGCAAGGCTGAAGAGTTCGTCGACCAGCATCACGCCCTTTATTCATGTTATGAGAAAATATTCGCGAAATTCTGGAAAGAAGGCGCGGACAGGAAAGGCATCTATGCTCCGCAGTGAAGGCCCTATCGAAAGGACGCTCAGGCTGCTTTATGTTCTCGCCGCACTCAGTTTCCTGCCTGCGCTGCAATTTTATTATGTCGGGGAAGAGGCGATTTTCCCGATTTCTTCCCTCGAGATGTGGCGTGAAAATTCGTGGCTCGTCCAGATCATGTACGGCGCGAATCTCAAGCACAATCCGCTTTTCAACTGGCTGATCATGCTGTTTTCGGATGTCGCCGGATGGAATCATGTGCTCGCCGTTGCGCGAGCGCTTTCGATTCTCGCCACCCTGGGCAGCAGCTGGGTGCTGTTCTGGCTGGCAAGGCGATTTTCAGGCGACAGGCCATTTGCGCTTTTCGCCGCGCTCACCTACCTGACGTTTTCCGATGTGGCGCTCTACCATGGGTGGCTGGCCTACGTCGATCCGCTTTTTGCCTTCTTCGTGTTTTCCTCGATCGCCCTGCTCTGGGCGGCATCCGAAGAGGCTTCCCTGCCGCTGCTTGCCCTGTCTGCGGCGGCATTGAGCCTCGCATTCCTTTCCAAGGCTTTCACCGCCTACGTATTCTACGGAATTGCCGCGCTCGTGCTCCTTTCGCAGCCGAAGTGCCGCCGGTTTCTGCTGTCCGCTCCCGCGCTCGCGCTGGCCGCTCTTGCGCTGGCAGTTCCGCTGTTCTGGCTTTCCCTGTTGCCTTCGCAGGGGCAGGGCGGAAGGATGTTCGCGGAGATATTGGCCAAGCTTGCCATTCCCGGCCTGCAGGCTTACGCCGTGCAGCTTGCGAGCTTCCCGCTGGAAACCATGTTGAGAATGGCCCCTGTCAGCATGCTAGTGCTTTATTATCTGCTGCGCGGCAGGGTGATGGAAAACGATGCGGATTCTTCCCGTTTCAACACGGCGTTCTGGATCGGCCTGCTGAATCTGCTGCCCTACTGGCTTTCCCCGCAGAGCGGCATCCGCTATATTTTGCCGATTTATCCCTTTTTCGCCCTTGTTTTCGCCGGAATATTGTGGAGGACGGATGCGCAGGCCCTGAAAATTTCGCTGCGCTGGATCGGCGGTTTTCTTGCCCTGAAGCTGGTTTTATTCTTGTTCCTGTTTCCCTGGTACCAGAGCCATTACCGTGGCGAGAATTACCTGAAGACTGCGCAGGAAATCATGCGGGAGACTGCCGGATTTCCGCTCTTTGTTGCGGATGTCAGTTCGAGCGGCCTGTCCGTTGCGGGCTATCTCGATGTGTTGAGATTGCCGCAGGCGCCGCTCGTTTTCCCTCCGGCGACATGGGATTCGGGTTACGTCATTTCCTACACCGAAAACCCCTCTCTGGGGAAGATTTACAGGACATTCAAGCTGGGGGGGGACAGGATGTTTCTGCTTTGCCGGGGAGATGCCTGCAAAAACTAGGACTTCCTGAGATAAGCCTGCATGTCGTGGCCGCGTCCCAGGAGTTTTGCCGGTACATTCAGCAATTCCCCGGCGATCCTGGAAAGCCGGTAGAGCAGCGGCGAGGTTTGCCCCTTCTCGACGAGGCGCACATTTTGGGTGTCGATCCTGGCGAGCTGGAGATCGCATCGCTTTGCAAGCTTTCCCATCGAGAATGGATTGTAGAAGCTGATATGCCCGCCGTGGTTTTCTATCCTGAAGTATCTCCAGGTTTCCTTTTCGAAAGCGACCGTCCAGCTTGCGGTATTTCCCGTCCCGACCAGCAGGATGCCCCCGGGTTTCAATATGCGGCGGCATTCCATGAGCAGTCCCGCAGGTTCCCTGAGATGCTCGATCACTTCGAAGAGGGTGATCGCATCGAAGCTTTCGGGAGGGAAGCCGATGTCCTGGAGATAACCGCAATGCACGATAAGTCCGGTATCCTTTGCGGTCTGCGCCGCCCTGGGGGCGGGCTCGACGCCCTCCGCGGCAAATCCGAGAGCTTTGGCAGTTTGCAGAAATGCGCCGCTGGAGCAGCCCACGTCGAGCAGCCTGATCTCCGAAGGGGGCTTTTTCAGGAGGGAGGAAATCTTGTCCAGCCATTTTTTTCCGAGGCTGAAGCGCCTTCTCCGGGATGCGGCATCGGGAAGCGTGCCTTTCGGGTCGTCGAATTCCATCATCGACTCCCGGTAGCGTTCTTCGGTTGCCTGGCTGATCAGTTGGCCGCAATCCGGGCACTTCAGCAGCGGCCCTTCCGGGAGGACCATGGGCGTGGGTTCCAGCCTGGAATCGCAGCCCACCGGGCAGGAAGCGAGGTGCTGAGCCAATCAGGCAGCCATGTTGCTGCGCATCTTCTGCATCGCTTTCTGCTCGATCTGGCGGATGCGCTCGGCGGAGACGCTGAATTCGGCCGCGAGTTCGTGCAGGGTCGCAGCCTCCCCTTCCTGCAGCCAGCGCGCCTCGATGATCCTGCGGCTGCGCTCGTCCAGGCTTGCGAGCGCCGCGGAGAGCCCTTCACCCAGCATCTGCTCCTTCTGCTTTGCTTCCAGAAGCTGCAATGGCCCGGCATGTTCGTCCGCGAGATAGCTGATCGGCGCGGCCCCCTCATCCTCTTCTCCCACGGGTTCCAGCGCGATGTCCCGCCCGCCGAGGCGCGTTTCCATCTCGGCCACTTCTTCGGGCTTGACGTTGAGCGTCTTCGCGATGATGCCGATCTCTTCCCGATTGAGGGATTCGTGTCCTTCCTTGAGGCTGCGCAAATTGAAGAAGAGCTTGCGCTGGGATTTGGTCGTCGCGATTTTCACCAGGCGCCAGTTGCGGATGATGAATTCGTGGATTTCCGCCTTGATCCAGTGGATGGCGAAGGAAACGAGGCGAACCCCCCTTTCCGGATCGAAGCGCTTCACCGCCTTCATCAGCCCGATGTTGCCCTCCTGGATCAGGTCCGCCTGGGGCAGGCCGTATCCCATGTAGCCGCGTGCGACGGATACCACCACGCGCAGGTGGGAAAGCACGAGCTGGCGTGCGGCCTCCAGGTCGTTGTCATTCCTGAGGCGGCGTGAAAGATCCAGTTCCTCCTCCTGAGACAGGTAGGGAAGGCGGTTGACCGCCTGGATATAGCTTTGCAAACTGCTACCCGAGA
>JAJZRP010000014.1:0-11130 GCA_021802655.1 Pseudomonadota bacterium | reverse complement strand
AGCTGGCGTGCGGCCTCCAGGTCGTTGTCATTCCTGAGGCGGCGTGAAAGATCCAGTTCCTCCTCCTGAGACAGGTAGGGAAGGCGGTTGACCGCCTGGATATAGCTTTGCAAACTGCTACCCGAGAGCTGTATCGGTAACACGTTGTCGGTCATATTGTCCTCCTGATGAGCAATTCTAGCACTCCAGCGTTATGAGTGCCAATATCCCCGAAGAGTTCCTCGTGGACTGTTTGTTTCTTCGGGATAAATCCCTAAATGCGTCAACAAATTGATGGCAACTCAAGACTGTCTCAACTGAAAATCCGCAATCAATTGTTTGACAAGTTTCATTGTATTCTGTATATCCATGATAAAGTCATGGGTATTTCATACGCCCGCATAATTAGAGTCATGACAGGGGAAGGGTAGTTATGCGAATGATCAAGCGCGTATCCGCCGAAACAAGGGTATTGGCACTTTTGCCCTTGGTAGAAATGGTTGTACTGGGGGGGGTGCTGTATTCGGCCAAAAGCATCGCCCCGCCCGGTTCAGGCGTCGGTTTTGTCATTTTTGCTGCCGCTGTCATACTGGTGCCGACGGTAAATTACCTTATCGGACATCGTGTATTGGCTCGCATCCTGGGCTCCGATATCGAGCACATAGCTGAATATACCTGTACTGTGGCTGCAGGCGGACGTCAGAGGGCGCTGACAACTCGCGCAACCGGATCCATCTCGGCTTCCCTGGCCAAATTGGTCGACAGGGCCGATAAGATCTCTGACAGCATCAGCATCAATGTCAAAAAAATCAACTCCGAAGTCGAGCAGCTTTCCGCTGGGAGTAATGAAATTCTGTTCACATCGCAAATGCAGGCTGCCTCGATCAACGACACCAAGCAAGTCATGCATGATATGTCGCAACGCATCCAGTCCGCTACGGTCTTGGCGCGCGATACCGAAGCCATCTCGAACATGGCCACCAGCCTTTCTGCCGACGGCGAAGCCGTAGTCCAGGACGCAGTTCATGTCATGCAGCAAATTTCCAGCGCCATGACGCTGGCTTCGCAGCAGATCAACTCCCTGACCACCCATGCCCTTGAGATTGATAAGGTCGCCATCGTTATCAGGGAAATAGCTGAACAGACCAATTTGCTGGCGCTGAATGCAGCGATTGAAGCGGCACGCGCTGGAGAGCAGGGACGTGGCTTCGCTGTGGTGGCTGACGAAGTCAAAAAACTGGCTGATCGCACCGCGCAATCCACTCGGGAGATTACCAATACTATTCAGGTGATACAGGACCATACCAGAGAAGCCGTGCAGGGTATTAATCAGACTTTGCCTCTGATGGAGGAGGGCGTGGAGAAGGCAAGCCTGGCTTCTGCCGTGCTCAGGGACATCCGCAAGGAATCGCAGAGCACCCTGGAAAAGATTACCCAATTAACGGGAGAAATGGACGAACAATCTCAGCTGGCGTCCAGCGTTGTAGACAGTGTGACCCAGATACTGGATATGACGGCGAACACCGACAAGGTGGCTGAGCGTATCTTGCAGGCCTCGGTCACACTGTCGCACTCAGCCATGGAATTGCTCGAAGAGTCGAAACTGACTGGTTCGGTGGAAGGTGAAATGGGCAAAACCCAGGGCGAGGCATCGGAAGATGCAACAGCGTAGTTTATTTATTCCCCCACAAGAAAGGAGATTGTCATGGCGCTTATTGCTTGGTCCAACATGCTTTCCACAGGCATCAGCGAACAGGATGCCCAGCATAAGAAACTCATCGACCTCATCAACCAGCTTAACGATGCCATGCAGGCCGGCAAAGGAGCGGAGGTGCTGGGCAAGGTGTTATCTGAACTGGTGAATTACACCGTTTTTCACTTCAGCTATGAAGAGAAATTGATGGGGCAGTACAAATACGAGAATACACCGGCGCATAAAGCCGAACATGTCAAGTTTGTCGAAACCGTCGGCGCCTTCAAGAAGAAGTTTGATTCCGGCAGCGCCATGATCTCGGTTGAGATTATGAACTTCCTGCGTGACTGGCTCACCAACCACATCATGAAATCCGATAAGAAGCTTGGGCAGACACTCAGCACTCTCGGCGTGAAGTGAGGTGGTGCCGCTCCGGGCCACGCTTATTCTTGGGGGCTGGTGCATAAACTAGGGAAGCCCTGAACAAGTCCCACGTGGCCGAGGAAAATGCATCGGCGGTGGAATCCTCATCCAGAACCGCCCAGGAGTTGGAAAAGCTGGCGCTGGACTTGCAAAGGGAAGTCGGCAAATTTGTAATCTGAGCGCTGGTAATTTCATTGTGCTCCGCTGTCGAACTGCCAGAGGTGGCGCGAAACGGAAAGCCATGCGCCCAACCAGCCCAGACAGGAGGAAAGGAAGAAAAGCAGCAGGCTTTCCTTCATGCCGAGGTTGGCGAGAATGAAGCGGGTGGAATAGAGCTCTGCGAGTTCCGCTATTGCGCCGTTCATGAAGTGCAGCCCGGCAGCGATGATGCCCCAGGCGGCGATTCCGCCTGCGAGTCCCTGAAGTGCGCCGAGATAGAGGAAGGGGCGTCGGATGAAGGTGTTGGTCGCTCCGATCAGCTTCGCCACCTCGATTTCGTCCTTCTGCGTCAGGATCTGCAGCCTGATCGTGTTGAAGGTGATGAAAACCAGCGCGAATCCCAGAAGGATGGCCAGGATCGACGTCGCGACATGGCCGAGCCTCAGGAAGGAATCGAGCTTTCTCGCCCAGCTCGAGTCGAGCTGAACATGCGCGATTTTCGGCCATTTCAGCATTTCCTGGTGCAGGCTTTCGAGATTCTTCGCGGAGTTTTCCCTGGCGAAGACGACGAAGGCATCCGGCAGCGGGTTCTGGGAAAGGCTCGCCACGACGTCCGAAAATTCCCCATCCTTTTTGAATTCATCCAGCGCATCGTTTTTGGAGACGAATTTGAAATGATCCACCCCGGGGTTTCCCTTCAGGCGCTTTTCGATTTCGGAAACTTCAGCAGAACTTGCATCTTTCGAGAGGAAGAGGCTGATCTGCGGAGAGCCCGTGAAATTACTGGAAAGCGATTCGAGATTTTCGAGCAGGACGTAGATGCCGGTGGGCAGGCTCAGGGCGATCCCGATCACGCAGATGCTGAAGAAGCTGGAAAGAGGGGAGCCGGCAAGCTTTTTGAGCGTGGCTGCGAGCGCATGGAAGTTGATCGAGAACCAGGCCATCATGGCACGAGTTCTCCCTGGTGCAGGGTGATGATGCGGGGTTTCAGTTTGTTGAGCATGGCCTCGTCATGGGTCGAAACCAGGAGCGTCACGCCGACCTGATTGAATGACTTGAACATGTCCATGATGATTCCGGAATATCCCAAATCGAGATTTCCGGTGGGTTCGTCAGCGATCAGGATGGCGGGACGGTTCACGATGGCACGGGCGATGCAAAGCCGCTGCTGCTCCCCCCCGGATAGCTCGACAGGATAGGCATGTTCGCGCCCCAGAAGCCCTACCTTGTCGAGCGCGGCCCTCACGCGGGAGCCTGCTTCCCGGGGGTCGAAGGCGCTGATCTGGAGCGGCAGGAAGACGTTCTCGAAAACCGTCCGATTGAAAAGCAGCTTGTGGTCCTGGAAAACCAGTCCGAAGTTGCGCCTCAGATAGGGAACCGCGCTCCTTTTCATCCTGCCGAGGTTTTGATCCCTGACCAGGATCGAGCCGGAAGTCGGACGCTCTATTGCAGCGACGAGCTTGAGCAGCGTGCTTTTGCCCGCTCCGGAATGCCCCGCGATGAAAACCATTTCTCCCTGCTCGATCGAGAAGGTGATGTTCTTCAGGGCGTCGTATCCGCCCGGATAGCGCTTGCCGACTTCTCGGAAGCTGATCATGCGAAAAGGGCTTCCACGAATTCCCCGGCTTCGAATGGCCTCAGATCGTCTATGCCTTCCCCGATTCCGATGAAGCGGATGGGAATCGGGCGGGATCTTGCGATGGCTGCGATGACTCCCCCTTTCGCCGTGCCGTCGAGCTTGGTCAGGATCAGCCCCGTCACGCCCAGGGCGTCATCGAAGGCTCTCACCTGGGAAAGCGCGTTCTGCCCGGTATTGGCGTCCAGCACCAGCAGTATTTCGTGGGGGGCGCCTTCCATGGCCTTGGCGATCACCCTTTTCACCTTTTTGATTTCTTCCATCAGATGCAACTGGGTGACAAGCCGGCCTGCAGTGTCGGCAAGAACGATGTCTATTCCGCGCGCCTGTGCGGCATGAATCGCGTCGAAAATCACTGCGGCGGTGTCGCCCTTTTCCTGTGCGATCACTTCCACCTGATTGCGTTTTCCCCATTCCAGAAGCTGCTCGCGGGCTGCGGCGCGGAAGGTGTCGCCAGCTGCGAGCAGCACCGATTTTCCTTCCGACTGGAAGTATTTCGCGAGCTTGCCTATCGAGGTTGTTTTGCCTGCGCCGTTCACCCCCATCATCATGATGACGAAGGGCTTGTGTCCGCCCGCATCGAGCGGCTTTTCGAGAGGCGAGAGGAGTTTGATGAGCGATTCCTGCAATGCCGCCTTGAGCGCCATGGGCTCGGTCAGTTTCTCGCGCCTGACCTTATCCCTGAGGCCTTCGAGCAGGAAGTTCGTGGCGTCCAGGCCGACGTCCGAAGTCAGCAGGATGGTTTCGAGCTCATCGAACAGCGCTTCGTCGATTTTGCCGGATGCGCCGAAAAGCGTTGAAATCTGCCTTCCGAGTTGTTCGCGGGTGCGCGAGAGGCCGTCCTTCAGTCTGGAGGCCCAGTTCGATTCTTTGCTTTTCAGGAAACTTAACATTCTGGTACGCTGTCAATGGATGCGTGGATCTCGCAATTTTATTCTCTTAACGGAGCTTGGGCTACAAAAATGAAAAGAATTCGGAGTGCTTTGTGCTGTCTTGCGCTTTTGTGTGCTGCCCCCCCCCTGTTTGCCAATCCCTATATGGAAACCCTGCCGAACGGTCTCAAGGTGATCGTCAAGGAAGACAGGCGTGCGCCCGTGGTCGTTTCCCAGGTCTGGTACAGGGCCGGGAGCGTGGACGAATATAACGGGACGACCGGGGTTGCGCATGCCCTGGAACACATGATGTTCAAGGGGACGAAAAAGGTCCCGGCGGGGCAGTTCTCCAAACTGATCGCGGCAGCCGGTGGGCGCGAGAATGCCTTCACCACCCAGGATTTCACGGCGTTCTTCCAGGAACTCGACAAATCGAAGCTCCCTCTTGCGATGCGCCTGGAATCGGACAGGATGGAAAATCTGCTGCTTTCCGGGAAAGAGTTTTCCAAGGAAATCAAGGTGGTGATGGAAGAGAGGAGGCTCAGGACAGAAGATCAGCCGCATGCCCTGCTCTACGAGAAAATGATGTCCGTGGCTTTCCAGGACAGCCCCTACCGCAGGCCGGTGATCGGCTGGATGAACGATTTGCAGAACATGACGGTGGAAGATGCGAGGGCCTGGTATCACCGCTGGTATGCGCCCAACAATGCAACATTGGTGGTGGTCGGCGATGTTTCCCACCAGCAGGTTTTTGCCCTGGCGAAGCAGTACTACGGCAAGATCAAGCCTGCGATCCTTCCGGTCAGGAAACCCCAGATTGAGCCCGAACAGGTCGGGATCAAGCGCATCGACGTCAAGGCGCCCGCCAATACGCCCTATTTCCTGATGGGCTACCATGCCCCGGAAATCAGGGATGCGGCGAAGGATTGGGAGCCCTATGCGCTCGACGTTCTGGCCGGGGTGCTCGACGGCAATCCTGCCGCGCGGCTCGACAAGGCATTGACGCGCGACAATCCGGTCGCGGTCTCGGTTAGCGCGAGCTACGACGATACCGGAAGGGGGCCGGGAATGTTCGTGATCGATGCGACGCCGAGCCAGGGAAAGACTGCGACCGAGGTCGAGGCTGCGATCCGCGCCCAGCTCGAAAAAGTCGTCAGGGACGGCGTCACCGAAGAGGAGCTGAAAAGGGTGAAAGCCCAGGTGACGGCGTCCCATGTTTTCCAGCGCGATTCCATGTTTTATCAGGCGATGCAGATTGGGCAACTCGAAAGCGTTGGACTTTCGTACAAGGATATCGATGTGATGCTGAAGAAGATCAACGAAGTGACTGCCGAGCAGGTGCAGCAGGTGGCAAAAAAGTATTTCACGGACGACAATCTCACCGTGGCGGCCCTGGTTCCCCAGCCGATGAAGGGGGATAGCCATGCTAAATAAGCTGATCCCCGGACTCTTTTTCCTGGTTTTCGCATCTGCGGCGCATGCGACCCTGCCGATTCAGCACTGGCAGAGCGCATCCGGTGCAAGGGTGCTCTTCGTCGAAAATCACGACATGCCGATGGTCGATGTCAAGGTCGACTTCGCCGCGGGCAGCGGCAGGGACACGGCGAAAAAGGCCGGCCTTGCGGGAATGACGCGTCATTTGATGGCCCTCGGCGCGGGAGACCTCACCGAAGACCAGATTTCCGGGAAGCTCGCCGATATCGGCGCCGAACTCGGGAGTGACTTCGATCGCGATATCGCGGGTTTTTCCCTGCGCACGCTGTCGAGCCAGAGGGACGAGGCGGTTGATCTTCTGGCGAAGATCCTCGATGCGCCGAAATTCGACCAGAAGGTGCTGGATCGGGAAAAGACCCGGCAGATTGTCGAGATCAGGGAGGCCGAGATGGATCCCGGGCATATCGCCAGGGAAACCTTCGACAAGCTGCTCTATGGGGACCATCCCTACGGGCTGCGTGCGGACGGAGAGATCGACACCGTCCAGTCCTTCACCCGCCAGGATGTCGTCGATTTTTACGAAACCCATTACGTGGCGGACAGGGAAGTGATCGCGATAGTCGGGGATCTCACGAGAAAGGAGGCGGAGGCTGTCGCAGAGAAGTTGAGCGGGGGGCTTCCTCCCGGCAAGCCGATTCCGGCGCTGCCGGAGGTGAAGCTGCCGACATCTGCCGAGACGAAGATGATTCCCTACCCCTCTACCCAGAGCCATATCCTGATCGGCTACCCTGGGGTCACAAGGGATGACCCCGACTATTTTCCGCTTCTGGTCGGAAACTATGTCCTGGGAGGAGGGGGGTTCGAGTCGCGTCTTCTGAACGAAGTGAGGGAAAAACGCGGCCTTGCCTACAGCGTGTACAGCTATTTCTATCCCCTGGAAAGAAAGGGGCCTTTCGAGGTTGGGCTGCAGACCAGGAAGGACCAGACTCGTGAGGCGCTTGCCATCGTGAGAAAGACGATGGGCGACTATATCGCGAAGGGGCCGACTTCGAAAGAGATCGTCGCCGCCAAGGAGAACCTCGTTGGCGGGTTTCCCCTGAGAATAGACAGCAACAGGAAGATCGTCGACTATCTCGCGATGATCGGCTTCTACCATCTGCCGCTCACCTATCTTGACGATTTCACGAAAAAGGTGGATGAAGTGACTGCGGCGCAAATCAGGGACGCTTTTTCCCGCCGCATCAACCCTGCGGACATGGTGACGGTGGTAGTGGGCGCACCAAACGGTGGATAACCGGGTCAGGATAATCGGGGGAGACTGGCGCAGCAGGGTGATCCGGTTTCCCGGCAGGTTCGATATCCGCCCCACTCCGGACAGGGTCAGGGAGACGCTCTTCAACTGGCTGGGCCAGAGCCTTTACGGGAAAATCTGCCTCGATCTTTTCGCGGGCAGCGGCGCGCTGGGCTTCGAGGCATTGTCCAGGGGTGCCGGGAAAGTGGTGATGGTCGAGCAGAATCGCGATGTCGCGAGCGCGATCCGGGAAAATGCGAAAATTCTGGAATGCGATCGTCTGGATTTGCTGTGCGCGGATGCGTTAAAATTCATATCCATGGACAGCAGGGTTTACGATGTGATTTTCCTGGACCCCCCTTTCGGCATGAATCATTTGCCGCAATTGTGGCCGAAGCTCGCGCCGCGCCTTGCGAGGGGCGGACTGCTCTATGTCGAGTCCGGGGAAGAGCCCGATGTTCCGCAAGGCTGGATTGCCCTGAAAAGCGGAAAGGCCGGGAAGGTCCATTACCGATTGCTGGGCCATGATCATGAATAAAGCCGTATATCCCGGGACTTTCGATCCAGTCACGCGAGGGCACGAGGATCTGGTGAGGCGCGCATCCAGGATTTTCGATTCCGTGATTGTCGCTGTGGCCGACAGCGCTTCCAAGAAGCCGTTTTTCGACATCGAGGAGCGCGTCGATATGGCAAAGGCGGTGCTTTCCGACTACGGCAATGTGAGCGTGGTCAGCTTCTCGGGGCTCCTGATGGATTTCGTGCGGGAGCGGAATGCGAAGGTCGTTCTGCGGGGCCTCCGGGCGGTTTCGGATTTCGAATACGAATTCCAGATGGCCGGGATGAACAGGAATCTTTATCCGGAAGTCGAGACGCTTTTCCTGACGCCTTCCGAGCAGTACATGTTCATTTCCGCGACGATCGTCAGGGAAATAGCAAAGCTCGGCGGCGATGTGAGCCCTTTCGTTCATCCGCTTATAGCGTCGCGCCTTGCGGCGAAAATCGAATTTTAAATTGTGAGGGAATTTGTATGGCACTGATGATCACCGACGAATGCATCAATTGCGATGTTTGCGAACCGGAATGCCCCAACGGGGCCATATCCCAGGGCGACGAGATTTACGTGATCGATCCCAACAAATGCACCGAGTGCGTCGGGCATTACGATACCCCCCAGTGCGTCGAAGTCTGTCCTGTCGATTGCATCCCGAAAAATCCCGACTATGTCGAGTCGAAGGATCAGCTGTACCAGAAATACCTCGCCATCACACCGAAATAATCCCGGTTCCCGTTCGGGTCTTGAAATTGTCATGTTTAGCCTCTATCATTAGCACTCGTTGGTATTGAGTGCTAACGACCAGGCCGATACGCTCGGCTGTCCAAATTTTTCAGAGGAGAGTAATAACATGAAAATTCGTCCTTTACATGACCGCGTGATCGTCAAGCGACTCGAAGAAGAGCGCAAGACCGCGTCCGGGATCGTGATACCCGATGCCGCAGCGGAAAAGCCCGATCAGGGTGAGGTGCTCGCAGTCGGCAACGGCAAGATCCTGGAAAACGGCTCGGTGCGTCCTCTCGCAGTCAAGGTTGGAGACAAGGTTCTGTTCGGAAAATATTCCGGCCAGGCAGTCAAGGTTCAGGGTGAAGAACTGCTCGTGATGCGTGAAGAAGACATCATGGGCGTCGTCGAGTCTTAAATCAGATTCAGAATTCAAGGAGATAGACATGGCAGCAAAAGACGTTAAATTCGGCGACTCGGCTCGCCACAAGATGGTGGCAGGCGTCAACGTTCTGGCCGATGCGGTCAAGGTGACTCTCGGTCCCAAGGGCCGCAATGTGGTGCTGGAGCGCTCCTTCGGGGCCCCCACCATTACCAAGGACGGTGTTTCTGTCGCGAAGGAAATCGAGCTCAAGGATCGCTTCGAAAACATGGGCGCGCAGATGGTCAAGGAAGTTGCGAGCAAGACTTCTGACGTGGCCGGCGATGGCACCACGACCGCGACCGTGCTGGCCCAGGCGATCGTCAAGGAGGGCATGAAGTTCGTTGCGGCAGGCATGAATCCCATGGATCTCAAGCGCGGCATCGACAAGGCGGTCGTTGCGATCGTCGAACAGCTGAAAGCCATTTCCAAGCCCTGCACCACCAGCCGCGAAATCGCCCAGGTCGGCAGCATTTCCGCCAACTCGGACACCGATATCGGTGAAATCATCGCCAATGCGATGGACAAGGTGGGCAAGGAAGGCGTCATCACCGTTGAAGACGGTTCCGGTCTTTCCAACGAACTCGACGTCGTGGAAGGCATGCAGTTCGACCGCGGCTACCTCTCCCCCTATTTCATCAACAATGCCGACAAGCAGATCGCCGCACTGGAAAATCCTTTCGTGCTGCTGCACGACAAGAAAATTTCCAACATCCGCGATCTTCTGCCCGTTCTCGAGCAGGTCGCGAAAGCCGGCCGCCCGCTGCTCATCATTGCCGAAGATGTCGACGGCGAAGCGCTGGCGACCCTGGTCGTCAACAACATCCGCGGCATTTTGAAGACCTGCGCGGTGAAGGCTCCCGGGTTCGGCGATCGCCGCAAGGCAATGCTCGAGGATATCGCGATTCTTACCGGCGGTACGGTGATCGCGGAAGAGGTCGGGCTGACGCTTGAGAAGGTCGCCCTGTCCGACCTGGGGCAGGCCAAACGCATCGAAGTGGGCAAGGAAAATACCACGATCATCGACGGCGCAGGCAAAACCGACACCATCGAAGGGCGCGTCAAGCAGATCAGGAAGCAGATCGAAGAGGCGACCAGCGATTACGATCGCGAAAAACTGCAGGAACGCGTTGCCAAGCTGGCAGGCGGTGTTGCGGTGATCAAGGTGGGCGCTGCGACCGAAGTCGAAATGAAGGAAAAGAAGGCGCGCGTGGAAGATGCCCTGCATGCGACCCGCGCAGCGGTCGAGGAAGGCATCGTTCCTGGAGGCGGCGTTGCGCTTCTCCGCGCCAGGGGAACGATCAGCGTCAAGGGTGATAACCCCGACCAGGAAGCCGGCATCAAGATCGTGCTGCGCGCGATCGAGGAGCCCCTGCGCCAGATCGTCGCCAATGCCGGCGACGAGCCTTCCGTGGTGGTCAACAGGGTCGTCGAGGGCAAGGCCAATTTCGGCTACAATGCCGCTTCCGGCGAATACGGCGACATGGTCGCGATGGGCGTTCTCGATCCGACCAAGGTGACCCGCTATGCATTGCAAAACGCAGCCTCTGTCGCAGCGCTCATGCTGACGACGGACTGCATGGTCGCTGAAGTGCCAGAAGACAAGCCCGCTGCCGGCATGGGCGGCATGGGCGGCATGGGTGGCATGGGTGGCATGGGCGGCATGGATATGTAATTGCCCCTCTGCATCCGCGAAAAACCCCGCTTGTGGCGGGGTTTTTCGTTTCAGGGGAAAAACATTTGATGGATTGAGATTGACATTGCGCTGGGCGATGTGTTTAATACCCACTTTAGGCTTAACGTTATCTTAAGAAAACATCATTCACGGGAGGAAGCCATGCTGTTTGAGACGGATACGACGACGACGCAAGTAGTGACGATGTACATATGTTTCTTTGTATTTTTCTTTGGGTTGGCTGTCTTGTTGTTCAAGAAGAATTCATGAG
>JAJZRP010000013.1 GCA_021802655.1 Pseudomonadota bacterium | reverse complement strand
GGCCCAGCATGATCCAGTGGGGTATCGTGGCAGGCAGCTTCGGCTGGTTCAACATGCTGTTCATGCTGTTCTGCAAGATCTTCCCATCGGTTTCGATGTACGAAGTCAAGGAAATGGTCTATCACCGCTCTCTCGGCGCGAAAACGGTGCATCACGAAGTGCTGCGATATCTTCCAGAAACGGATTAGAAACGAGAGGCCGATTTCCCCATTAACAATTCGAGTATAATATTCTTATTGTCCCGGGCTTCCACCCGAGAAGGCAGAAATCCGTATATAAGGATTACCCCATGCACCTCACCCAATTCAAGATCGGCGTCCGCCTCGGGGCGGGTTTCGCAGCATTGTTGACCCTGATGCTGATCGTGTCCGGAACCGGCATCGCCCGCATGGCCGGAATCCAGAACACCCTCGAAGACATCGTCAAAGTCAGCATCGCCGAAACCAAACTGGCGCTTTCCATGCGCGGACTGGTTTACGAAAGAGCGATCCTGGTGCGCAACATGATCTTGATGACCAAAGAAGAAGACATGAAGTCCGAACTCGCCAAGATCCAGGAAAACCGCAAGAAATACGACGAAATACGGGAAAAACTGACCGCCATGTTCGCCCTTCCGGGAACGACCGAGGCGGAAAGGTCCCTGCTTGCCCAGATCCGGCAATCGGAAATCCTCAACAGACCTCTGGTCGACAAGGTCATCGAACTGGGATTCGCCAACAAGAACGGGGAAGCAACAAAAATCCTGCTGGAAGACCTCAGGGAACCGCAAAAGCAGTGGATAGGCCGGCTCAACGAACTGGTGCAGATGGAAGAGCGGCTCGACCTGCAGGCAGAACAGGAAGCCGAGACGAGCTATCAGTCGGGCAAGATCCAGGTTCTCGGAATATCCGCCATTGCGCTCCTGTTCGGTGGGCTGGCAGCCTTCTACCTGACGCGCAGCATCACCCGACCGATCAACCGAGCAGTCGAAATGGCGGCGCGGGTCGCCGAGGGAGATCTGACTTCCCGCATCGAAGTCGAATCGGGAGATGAGATCGGCAAGCTGATGCAGGCGCTCAAGACGATGAACGACAATCTGGCCCATCTCATCCGGCAGGCGAAGGAAAATGCGCAAAGCGTCTCGGGCGCTGCAGGAGAGCTATCCGTTGCCGCCGGGCAGGTCGCAATCAGTTCGCGAAGCCAAAGCGAAGCGGCTTCCTCGATGGCTGCGGCAGTCGAGGAAATGACGGTCAGCGTCAGCCAGATCGCGGACCATGCCAGCAATGCGGAAAAAATTTCCACGGAATCCGGCGAGTTGTCCATGGAGGGCGGCAAGATCATCGGGGAAATGATCTCGAAGATGAGCGACATCTCGAAGACAGTCACCGAATCCTCGCGAATCATGGAGGAGCTGACGCAGCAATCCGAACAGATTTCAGATATCGTCAAAGTGATCAAGGAAGTCGCGGAGCAAACCAATTTGCTGGCGCTCAATGCGGCGATCGAGGCCGCCAGGGCCGGTGAAGAGGGTAGGGGGTTTGCCGTGGTCGCCGACGAAGTAAGGAAGCTGGCCGAGAGAACCGCCCAATCCACCCTGGACATTTCAGCGGTGATCGAAACAGTCCGCAACGGCATCATTGGAGTCATGGACAGCATGCGCTTCGGCGTTGAGCAGGTGCGGCAGGGCATGCAGCAGGCGGGAGAGACGAGCGAAGCAATCGGCCGCATCAACGACGGATCCCGGAAAGTGGTGGGGACCGTGAACGACATCGGCACTGCGCTCAGGGAACAAAGCGTGGCGAACAACGAAATCGCCAACAGCGTCGAGAAGATCGCCCAGATGATCGAGGAAAACAATGCGTCCGTGGAAGAAGCGGCCAAAACGGCGCACAACCTCGAACACCTTGCCGCGACCCTGCAGGAAGTCGTGGCGCGGTTCAGGGTTTAAGCTAGGGAAGCCTTCTCGACAGGGACTGCCGCCACTTCCAGTCGTTCATGTAAAGGGCGGCAAGCTCTGGAGAGTTCTCGACCAGGAGGACGTTTTCGGCATTGCTCTTCTGCGCCGCAGCGCTGAAATTGAAGCTCCCGGTCAATACCGATTTTCTGTCGAAAATCATGACCTTGTTGTGCGCGATGCGCACCGAGTCGTCCACCCAGACGGGAACGCCGTGATTGCGCATGTAGGTGGCCCCGGAATAGCGCCCCTTGTCGTTGCTCCTGTCGACGATGACTTCGACATCCACGCCCCGCTCCTCTGCCCTGGCAAGCGCAGCCAGGATGGGCTTGCTGGTGAAGCTGTAGGCCTGCACCAGGATCTGGCTTCTCGCGCGCCCGATCGCATCGACGACCACGCTCGTCGCTTCCCCGTTCGGGCTGAATGCCACGATGGCCCTGCTGTGGAGATCGACTTCCCCTGCGGCAGGGGCGGCCTGGCTTGCGACCTCCGAATGGGAGGCATGCCTCGGAAAGAAGTCGAATGCAGCAGCCTGATCGGCTGCCAGGTTCATGGCGAAGAGCATCAGGGCGATGCCCATTCCGGCTTTCCTGAACAAAATCATGGGATTTCTCTTTTGCAAATGGCAATTTCCGAAATCGGGACTAACATTGTATCAGGGGCTTTCTTTTCGGAGGTCATATGCGAATCGAACTGGATGATTTGAAACCGGGGGTCGCCGATCTCGCTTCGGCGATCCTCGCAGCAATGCTCTTTTTTCTCGCCCTTTCTCTCGTCAGCGGTTGACTCGGCAATCAGTCGTCGTCATCCCCGCGGCGATAATACCTGTAGCCGTCGTCGTCTCCTCCCCTGTAATAAGGGGCGGCATAGACGGGAGGGGGGGCCATGTAGACTTGCCCCGGAGGAGCGCCGTAGGCTGGCTGGGATACCGACTGGCCCGCGTTGAAACCGAGCACGGCGCCCAGGGCGGATGCCGCGATCCTGCCGTTGCCCTGTCCCACCTGGCTGCCGAGCAGGCCGCCCGCAACCGCACCGAGCGCCCCGCCTGCCGTAATGTCGGCTCGTACGGGAAGGGATGTCAAGGCAAGGGCGGACACGATAGAAAGCGCTACGATTTTTCGGTTCATGTTTCTTCCTTTCCTCTGGTTCACATCAATTCAACTAAAAACCCGGACTTCAGGTTCCGGCATTTCCATTTCCCGAAATGCGCTCCCTCAATTCCTTTCCCGGCTTGAAATGGGGAACGTTCTTTTCCGGAACCGGAATCCGCTCGCCGGTCTTCGGATTTCTGGCCGTTCGCGCGCCGCGGCGGGCGAGCGAGAAGCTGCCGAACCCCCTGATTTCGGTGCGTCCGCCTCCAGCGAGGACATACTTCACCGCCCCCAGGATGAGACCGACCGCGAGGTCGATATCCTTCTCCGTCAGGCTGGGATACCTCGCCGAAATGCGTGCTGTCAATTCCTGCCGATTCACCGTCATGGCTTTTCCTGATTTCGAAAACATGTGAACCCAATTTAGTCGCGGCTGTTTCGATACGCAAGAGCGATCCGACATGCGGTCGATTTTCCGGCACGAGCGGTCACAGGTAGTCGAGAAAGATCCCGAGGAAGATCGCCCCCCCCACCCAGTTGTTATGCAGGAAAGCCCTGAAGCATCGCATCCGGTCCCGGTTCCTGATCAGGGTGTAGTGGTAGAGCATGATGAAAAAGGCGGCGAGGAGCCCTGCATAATAGAATGCGCCGCGCTGCAATTCGATCCCGACGAAAGCCAGGATGGCGAGCATGATCGCATAGCAAAGCATGACGGCGAAAATGTCATATCTGCCGAAGGTAAGCGCCGAAGTTCTGATGCCTATCCTGATGTCGTCCTCCCTGTCCACCAGGGCGTATTCCGTGTCGTAGGCGACGGTCCAGAACAGGTTCGCGGCGAGTATGATCCATGCGACAGTCGGAACCGATCCCGTCTCCGCCGCGAAAGCCATGGGAATGCCGAAGCCGAATGCGATGCCGAGATAGGCCTGGGGAATTGCGAAGAAGCGCTTGGTAAAGGGATAGCTCGCCGCGAGGAAAAGGGCTGCGAAAGAGAGCAGTATCGTCAGGCGGTTGAGGGGCAGCACCAGCACGAAGGCAGTCAGGGCAAGCGCTGCAGCGAGAATCAGCGCCTCTTTTTTGGTGACCTTGCCCGAAGCCAGCGGCCTTTCCCTGGTGCGCTCCACATGCGGATCGAAATCCCGGTCTGCATAGTCGTTCACGACGCAACCGGCCGAGCGCATCAATACCGTTCCCAGGACGAAGACGAGCAGCACGGCAGGATGAGGATGCCCGTTCGATGCGATCCACAGCCCCCACAATGTCGGCCAGAGCAAAAGCAGGGTTCCGATCGGCTTGTCGATCCGCATCAGCCTCGCATAGAGCGCCAATTTATTCACTAGAGCTCCAGGATTTCCGGAAGAAACACTTCGGTCACCAGGATTTTGCTTTCCCCCAGCCTGAACAGGGAGCGCCTCGCCCAAAGCCTCATCGGGCGATGTGCCATGAAGCGGCAGGACTTCGCATAAAGCGGATGGCGCCTCGATATCGGCAAAAATTCCAGAACGTCCCGCTTCACCTTCGGATTCGAAAGAAAAGCGCTTCCCAGCGATCTCTGCCCAAGAGAGGCCAGATTGCGCCAGGATCCTTTCAGACTGGATCTCGCGGCCACCGAATGGGCGAAAACGACGGGGCTGTCGCCGCAGCACAGATAGACTTCGCGAACCAGCGCGGATGCTTTCGGATTCACCCCTATCCTCCGGGCTTCGTCCGGATTGATCCTGGAGAAGCGGTTCGCCACATGCCTCACGCCGAAATTCCCGCATCTCGCCATGATGCGCTCGGTGAGCGAGCCCCTGTCCCTCACCCATTTCGAAAGTCCGTGCCCTGTTCCGACCGGGCTTTTTTTCCAATCGTTTTTCATCATACCCGCAGATATTCCGATTTCTCGCCCATCCAGCGTTCCAGATGCCGGTTGACCGCATCCCTGTCGGAAGCGAGCAGCTCGTCGGCAGCCTTTCTCGCCGCAGCCAGCAATTCGTCCTCGCCGATATCGGCGAATCTCAGCATGGGCACGCCGCTCTGCCTCGCCCCGAGAAATTCCCCGGGGCCGCGCAGGGCGAGGTCACGCCTTGCGATTTCGAAGCCGTCGGAAGTCTCGAAAATCGCCTTCAGCCTCTCCCGCGCGGTTCTGCCCAGCGGCGCCTGGTAGAGCAGCAGGCAGACACTGTTGGAAGTTCCCCTGCCCACCCTCCCGCGAAGCTGGTGGAGCTGGGAAAGGCCCATCCTTTCCGCATGCTCGATGACCATCACGGAGGCATTTGCCACGTCGACCCCGACTTCGATCACAGTGGTCGCGACCAGGAGCTTGATTTTACCATCCTGAAATTCGCGCATCACTGCGGCCTTTTCGCCATTGGGCATCCTGCCGTGCACGAGCCCGACCCTGATTTCGGGGAAATCGCCGACGAGCCTTGCATGCGTGTCGATCGCTGTCTGGAGCTGAAGCGACTCGGATTCCTCGATCAGGGGGCAGACCCAGTAGGCCTGGCTGCCTTCTAGGCATGCGCTCCTCACCCTGAGAATCACTTCCTCGCGCCTGTCGTTCGACACCAGCTTGGTCACTACAGGGGTCCTTCCCGGGGGGAGTTGGTCGATCATGGACACGTCGAGATCGGCATAATAGCTCATGGCGAGCGTCCTCGGTATCGGGGTCGCGCTCATCATCAACTGGTGCGGCTCGTTCGAACCCTTCTGGCGCAACGCGAGCCTCTGGTGGACGCCGAAGCGATGCTGCTCGTCGACGATCGCAAGCCCGAGTTTGCCGAAAGCGACCTGTTCCTGGAAAAGCGCATGCGTGCCTATGGCAAGATCGGCTTCCCCCCGCTCTATTTTCTTCAGCGCTGCTTCCTTCTCCTTTTTCTTCAGGCTGGAAGAAAGCCATGCCGTCCTGACGCCAAGAGGCTCAAGCCATTTCGAAAACTTGGCGAAATGCTGCTCGGCCAGGATCTCGGTCGGGGCCATCACGGCAGCCTGGAATCCCGCCTCGATTGCCAGGAGCGAAGCGAGCGCCGCGACGATCGTCTTGCCGCTGCCGACGTCCCCCTGAAGCAGGCGCTGCATGGGATTCCCGCTGGCGAGATCCCGGGCGATCTCACCATAAACCCTTTTCTGCGCATCCGTGAGCTCGAAGGGAAGGGAAGCGAGCAGCGCATCCACCAGTTTCCCCTGCGTCCGAAACACCGGGGCGCTTCTACCCTTTCTGTTCCTGTAGTGGAGCCGCATGGAAAGCTGCTGGGCGAGCAGTTCGTCGAACTTGATTCGGGTCCAGGCGGGGTGGGTGCGGCTGTCGAGTTCGGACCTTTTGGCATCCGGCGGAGGATCGTGCAAAAAGCGTATGCTCTCCTCGAACCCCGGCAGGGAAAGCCGGGAGAGCATGGTCCGGGGCAGGGTCTCGGAAAGCGCCACCGATTCGAGCGCTTCGTCGATCAGCATTTTCAGCTTCTTCTGGGTGAGCCCCGCAGTTGTCGGATAGACCGGGGTCAAGGCGTCGTTGGGCTCGATTCCGGCGCGCGAGACCTTGGGATGGATCATTTCCTTCCCGAGAAAGCCTGCCCTCACTTCGCCGAAGAAGCGCATTCTTTTGCCCTTCTCCAGCATCTTCACCTGGCTCGGATAGAAATTCATGAAGCGGATTTCCAGACTGCCGCTGCCGTCTTCGATTTTGCAGGCGAGGATGCGCCTGCCCTGGAACCTCACCCCGGATTCGATTATCTCGCCCTCGACGAGGACGGATTGTCCTGCCGGCGCATCCGCTATGGGATAGAGGTGCGTCTCGTCCTCGTATCTCAGAGGCAGATGAAGCACCCTGTCCCAGAGGGAATGGATGCCGAGCCTGGCGAGCTTGTCCTTCACTCAGTCCTTGTCCGTATCGCCCATGCCGAGAACGAGGATGCCGTCCATTTCGACCTGCGCCCCTTTCGGAAGGCTCGCCACCCCGACCGCAGCGCGGGCGGGATAGGGCTCGGCGAAATAGCTCCCCATGATCTCGTTGAGCCTGGGAAAATGGGAGAGGTCGGTCATGTAAACGTTGAGCTTGACGAGATTGCCGAGGGACCCGCCGCATGCCTTGGCGACTGCCGAGAGATTCTTGAAAACCCGATGGATCTGCGCTTCCACCCCTTCCTCGAGCTGCATGGTGGCAGGATCGAGTCCGATCTGCCCGGAAAGATATACCGTGTCCTTGGCGCGCACGGCCTGGGAATAGGTGCCGATCGCCCCGGGCGCGTCAATTGTGCTGATGATCTGTTTCGTCATTTATTTTTCCTTTCATGTTGATCCGTTTCCCGCAAGCGCCGATTTGAGCATGGCGAGCTTCTCCTTTCCCATCGACTTCGTGACGGTCGTGCCGGAGAACTTCAGGTCTTCCCCCATTTCGGCGATGAACCGGCTGGGCTCGCAAACCTGAATCTCCTTCGCCCGCTTGCGCTTCTGGCAATAGCTGATGGAGAGACTGTCCCTCGCTCTTGTCACCCCCACGTACATCAGGCGCCGCTCTTCCTCGATGCCCGATTCGCCCATGGATTCCTGGTGCGGCAGTATCCCCTCCTCCACCCCGACCAGAAAAACATGCCTGAATTCCAGCCCCTTCGCGGCATGCAGGGTGGAGAGCTGCACCGCATCGTAACCTTCCTCCTGCCGATCCAGCAGGTTCATGAGCGTGATCGTCTGTGTGAGTTCGACCAGATTCTTGCCGTCCTCCTCCCCCTTCTTCGCGATCCAGGAAGAAAAATCGGTCACGTTTTCCCATTTCGATTTCGCCTGCCTCGCCTCGTCGGAATCGAAAAGGTAGGCTTCGTAGCCTATCGCCTTCAAGAGAGCGTCGATGACCTCCCCGGCAGGCGCCTTCTCGGCTTCGAATTGCAGATTATTGATGAAATTGCAGAAGGCGAGCAATGGCTCCAGCTGCTTTTCCGAAATCTCGTGGGCAAATCCCGCCTCGAAAGCCGCCTCGAACATGCTTGCATGCCGCTTCCCCGCATAGCGCCCCAGCGCTTCCAGGGTCTGGTTCCCCACGCCGCGCTTCGGGGTGGTCACCGCGCGCACGAAGGCGGGATCGTCGTCAGGATTCACAAGCAGCCTCAGGTAGGCGATGATATCCTTGATCTCGCTTCGGTCGAAGAAGGAAAGGCCGCCGCTGACCCGGTAAGGCACCTTCTCCTCGCGCAGATATTGCTCGAAGAGCCTCGCCTGGTGGTTGCCCCGGTAGAGGATGGCGTAATCTGAAAACTTTCCCCTGTGCTCGAACTTGTGCGCGAGCAGGGACCTCGCCACGCTTTCCGCCTCGTGCTCATCGTCCCTTGCGGCAACGACCCTGATCGGCTCTCCGTGCCCGAGATCCGACCAGAGTTTTTTCTCGAAGAGCTTGGGATTGTTGGAAATCAGGCTGTTGGCGGCCTTCAGTATCCTGACGGTGGAGCGGTAGTTCTGCTCCAGCTTGATCACTTCCAGATTGGGGTAATCGCGGCTCAGCTCGGCGATGTTCTCCTTGGAGGCGCCCCTCCAGGCGTAGATCGCCTGGTCGTCGTCCCCCACAGCAGTGAACGCGCCTCTTGATCCCGCCAGGAGCTTGATCAGGCGGTACTGGGAGAGGTTGGTGTCCTGGTATTCGTCTATCAGGAGATAGCGCAGCCTTCCCTGCCACTTTTCCAGCGCCTCGCGATCATCGGCGAGAAGCTCGACCGGAAGCCTGATGAGGTCGTCGAAGTCGACCGCCTGATAAGCCTGCAGGGTGGCCTGGTAATCGCGGTAAACGCGCGCCATCAGGCGCTCTTCTTCGTCCCCTGCGCCGGAGAGGGCGGCATCGGGGGAGACGAGATTGTTTTTCCATCCCGAGATCCGCGAGGCGAGCGACCTCACCAGTTTCTTGTCCGTGGTCCTGTAAAGCTCCATCAGGATGCCTGATGCATCCGCGGAATCGAGGATGGAAAAGCGCGACTTGAGTCCGAGCTTTTCCGATTCGCTCCTCACCATGGCAAGCCCCAGCGAATGGAATGTCGACAGGGTCAGCCCTTTTCCGCTTCCCCTGAGCAGTTTCCCCACCCGCTCCTGCATTTCTTTCGCCGCCTTGTTGGTGAAGGTGATCGCTGCGATATGGGAAGGGGCATAGCCGCATTCCTCGATCAGGTAGGCGATCTTGTGCGTGATCACGCGGGTCTTTCCGCTCCCCGCGCCGGCGAGCACCAGGAGCGGGCCGTCGATATGCCTGACGGCTGAAGATTGCGATGGATTGAGCTTGGAGAACATGGCGGAAGTCGGGAAACGGCAGACCTCGATTCTAACACCAAACGCCAGGATCCGGCGGCGCTTCAGGCCATGTCATATTTCTTCAGCAGGCGGCTAAACGTCATCCCCTGCACCGCGATGGAGAATACGGCGACGAAATAGACGCAGGGCAGGAAAACCGTTTTGATGTCCTGGCGGGCGAGCGCGAGAACCATGGCGATCGAAAGCGCGCCGCGCAATCCACCCCAGGTCATGACCGCGCTCGTTCCCCTCTGGAAGGCATAGAACGGTTTCATCAGCTGCACGGGAATCGCGATGCTGACAAAGCGCGCCGAAAGCGCCACCGGCACACACAAAATACCGAGCAGCGCGATCGTCCGATCGATTTTGATCACCATCATTTCGAGCCCGATAAGCATGAACAGCACCGCATTCAGTATTTCGTCCACCAGTTCCCAGAAGGAGTCGATATGCTCCCGCTTTCTTGCGGAAAGGGCATCCCGCCCCCTGTTGCCGATCAGGATTCCGGACACCACCATCGCGATCGGCGCTGAAACATGCAGCTTCTCGGCAAGCAGGTAGCCGCCGGATGCCACCGCCAGCGTGATCAGCAGTTCGGACTGGTAAGTTTCGACTTTCGAGAGCATCCTGTGGGCAACCCAGCCTATAACCCAGCCGATAATGAGCCCTCCACCCGCCTCCTGCAGCAGAAGTTCCAGAGCCCTGGCGAAGGTGGGCTCCGCCCCTCCCGAGATGAGTTCCAGTATCGTCAGGTAGAACACGATCGCGACGCCGTCGTTGAAAAGGGACTCGCCCGCGATCTTGGTTTCTATCGCCTTGGGCGCATTCATCTTCTTGATGACGCCGATCACCGCGATGGGGTCCGTGGGGGAGAGGATCGCCCCGAAAAGCATGGCATAAAAGAGACTCACCCGGGGAAAGCCCATCGCCTGTGCCAGAAGATAGAAGACCATGCCGATCAGCAGGGTGGAAATCAGCGTGCTGATCGTCGCCGTGATCGCTATGGGGAGCTTGGCGCTTCGCAGATCGTTCACGCTGATCTGGGAAGCCCCTGCGAAGAGCAGAAAGGAGAGCATGCCGTGAAACACTGTCTCGCTGAAATCGATGTGCCTCAAAAAAGCATCGACCGGAGCGATGTCGACAAGCCCCACGCCTTCGAGCGCAAGCCCGACAAAACCCGCCCCCATGGCAAGCAGCATCAGTCCGATCGAGGAGGGCAGCCCGATCCACCTGTCGTTGACATAGCTTCCGAGCGCCGCAGCGCTCAGCAGTATTCCTGATATTTCGAAAAGATCCATGTCATTGCCGGAAGCGGGGTTCACATTCGGTATAATAATGCAGAACACCTTGAAATGGAGACCAGATGTCAGAACACGGCTTTCACGTACACGGACCCGAAACCCACCAGATCGAGCACGAAGCCCATGGCGGCTCTGCTCTTGCGCAGCAGATCGCGATCTTCACCGCAATCCTCGCCTCGATCGGCGCGATCGTGAGCTACCAGGGGGGCGACACGCAAAACAAGGCGATGCTGTTCAAGAACGAGGCCGTACTGAAAAAGACCCAGGCTTCAGACCAGTGGAACTATTATCAGGCGGTCAGCAACAAGGGACATTTGATGGAGCTCGCCTCCGATCTCGCAGACCCCAAAAAAGCCGACCATTACAGGCAACAGATCGAAAAATACAAGGCCGAGAAACAGGACATCAAGCAGAAGGCCGACCAGCTCGAAGAGGAATCCAGGAAGGCGAACGAGCAAAGCGACGAGATGATGCACCCGCACCATAAACTCGCGCAAGCCATGACCCTGATCCAGATCGCCATTTCGCTCGCGTCGATCACCGCCCTCACCAGGAAAAAGTGGCTTTTCGTCGTGGCCATCATTTCCGCATTGGGCGGAATCACCCTGTGGGCGATGGCGCTCGCCGGATGAAGGCAATCCTCTACGACTGGGGAGGCGCCAATATCTGGCTTTTCCATGCCATCAACGGCGCCCATACCGCCTTCACGGACAGGTTCATGATGCTCGGCACCCTGCTCGCCGGGCACGGCAATTTCCCGGTCTATCTCGGTTTCGCCTGCCTTTTCGCGATAGGAAGCCTGTCCGGCACCGGGTTCGAGCATCCCGACATGGCGAGGAAAAAAGCGGTGCGGTGGCTCATGACGATCTCGGTATTCTGCATCGCCTACATGCTGGACGGACAGATGCTCGGCCTCGTCAAACCCTGGCTCGATTTCCCCAGGCCTTTGCTCGCTCTTCCGCCTTCTTCCGTGCATGTTTTCGGAAGGCCGGAATACCATCACAGCCTGCCCTCCGGCCACGCCTCTTTCGCGATGCTCACCATAGCCAGCCTCTGGCCGATGCTGAGCCTGAATTTCAGGCGGTTCGGCGTATTTTTCGTGGTCTGGGCGGGGCTCTCCAGAATCTGCCTGGGCGCGCATTTTCCCGCCGATGTTGTTGCAGGCTTCCTTTCGGCATTGCTGATCGTGCTGATCGTGCGCCGCGTGCTCGGGTCCACGCTCGCAGCCCACCTGGATTGACACATGAAGGAAAGGCATCCGCCAGTCCCCACATTCGATGAAGCGCTTCCCGTAGTTCAGCTGAAGGACGAAATCGGAAGCATGATCCTGCAAAACCAGGTCGTCGTCGTGTGCGGCGAGACGGGTTCCGGAAAAACCACGCAGATTCCCAAGATATGCCTCGCCATCGGGCGCGGCAGGGAAGGCATTATCGGCCACACCCAGCCCAGGCGCGTCGCCGCGAGAAGCATCGCGGGAAGGATCGCGAAGGAGCTCAAGTCCGAAATAGGGCAGCATGTCGGCTACAAGGTCAGGTTCACCGACAGGACGAGCGAAAACTCCTCGATCAAGCTCATGACCGACGGGATACTGCTCGCCGAGACGAGGTCGGATGCGCTGCTGCGCGCCTACGACACCCTGATCATAGACGAAGCGCACGAACGCAGCCTCAACATCGACTTCATCCTCGGCTACCTGAAAACGATTCTCCCAAAACGCCCGGATCTCAAGGTGATCGTGACTTCCGCCACCATCGATGCGGAGCGCTTCTCCGGCCATTTCTGGGGCGCCCCGGTGATCGAGGTTTCAGGCAGATCCCACCCCATCGAAATCCGCTACCGGCCGATCGAGGAAGAGGAAGACCCGGACATGGAAACCGCCATCCTCGCCGCAGTGGACGAAGCCGACAAGCATCCGGGCGACATCCTGGTTTTCCTCCCGGGCGAGCGCGAAATCAGGAATGTGGCGGAGGCGCTGCGCAAGCATGTCCACAGGGACATCCTCCCCCTTTATTCCCGCCTTTCCGTTGCCGAGCAGGAAAGGGTTTTCTCGACAGGGGGAAGAAGGCGCATCGTGCTCGCCACCAATGTCGCGGAAACTTCCCTGACCGTTCCCAACATCGGCGTCGTGATCGACCCGGGGCTTGCCAGGATCAATCGCTACAGCTACCGGAACAAGGTCGAGCAGCTCCATATCGAGAAAATCTCGAAGGCTTCCGCCAACCAGCGCGCAGGAAGAAGCGGGCGGGTGATGCAGGGACTGTGCATCCGGCTCTATGCCCAGGCCGATTTCGAATCGAGGCCCGAATTCACCGACCCGGAAATCCTGAGATCTTCCCTCGCATCGGTCATCCTCAAGATGGAAAGCATGATGCTGGGGGCAATCGAGGCCTTCCCTTTCATCGACCCGCCCTCGCCGCGCATGATCGCGGACGGCTACCAGCTCCTCCACGAACTGGGTGCAGTGGACGAGAAGCGGAGCATCACCAAAACCGGGCTCAAGCTGGCAACGCTCCCCTGCGACCCGAGGATGGGCCGCATGATCCTGGCATCCGGCAGCGCCCTCACCGAAGTGCTGATCATCGCTTCCGCTCTCGGCATCCAGGACCCGCGGGATGTGCCGTCCGACAAGCGCGAGGCTGCCGAAATCGCGCATCAGCCGTTTTTCGACGAGCGCTCCGATTTCATGGGCTATCTCAAGCTCTGGGCGCATTTCGACGAAATGTCGAAGAAGCTCTCGAACAGGAAGCTCATCCAGGAATGCAGGAAGCAATTTCTTTCGCTTCCAAGGCTCAGGGAATGGCGCGACCTGCACGGGCAGCTCCATGCGCAGATCTCTGAAATGGGGCTGCGCATGAACGAAGTCCCGGCGAACTACGAAGCAATCCACAGGGCGCTGCTCGCAGGGCTTCTGGGAAACATCGGCTTCAAGACGGAAGACGGCTACCTGGGCGCGAGGGGAATCAGGTTCAGAATCTTTCCCGGATCGAAAGTCAAAAAAAAGCCGAAATGGCTGATGGCATCCGAAATCACCGAAACCTCCAGGCTCTATGCGAGGACCGTGGCCGAGATCGACCCTTCCTGGATAGAAAAGGCCGGCGAACATCTATTGAAGCGCCATTATCTCGATCCTCACTGGGAAAAAAAATCCGCCCAGGTCGCAGCCTTCGAACAGATCACCCTTTATGGGCTCGTCGTCGTTCCCAGGCGACGGGTGCATTACGGCCCCATCGATCCTGAAATGTCCCGCGAGATTTTCATCCGCGGCGCACTGGTGGCGGGCGAATTCGAAACGCGAGCGCCTTTTTTCGAACACAATCGCAAGCTCCTCGATGAAATCGGGGAGCTCGAACACAAGTCCCGGCGCAGCGACGTGCTGGTCGACGAACACCGTCTCTTCGATTTTTATTCGAATCTGATTCCGCAAGGCATTTTCAACGGAACCGCTTTCGAGAAATGGCGGCGGGATGCCGAGAAAGACAATCCGAGGCTGCTTTATCTGAGCCGCGAGTACCTGATGAAGCACGAGGCCGAAGGCGTGACGCTCGACCGGTTTCCAGACAGCATGGTTGTTCGGGGAGCGAAGCTTGCCCTCACCTACCGTTTCGAGCCCGGGCATGTCATGGACGGAGTCACGGCCTCCATTCCCTTGCATCTGCTCAACCAGATGCAGGCATCGGACTTCGAGCGCCTGGTGCCCGGCCTCATCCGGGAAAAAATCACCTTTCTCATCAAGTCGCTGCCCAAGGCCGCAAGGACGAAGCTGATCCCGGTTTCGGAAAGCGTGAACAGATGCATGGACGTCAGCGGGCCGCTGCCGGACGCGATGCGAGAAGCATTGAAAATCGAAATCGGCTCCTGGCCCGAACTCCCCCCTCACCTCAGGATGAATTACAGAATAGTCGACGCCAAAGGCGAAGAAATCGCCATGGGACGCGAACTCGAAGCCCTGAAAAAACATCTGGGCAAGGCCGCCGAGGAAGACTTCGGAAAAGCCATGGCATTCGAGAAAAAAAATCTGACCCGCTGGGATTTCGGCGAGCTTCCCGAAAGCATCGTTTTCGAGAAGAATGGGCAGAAAGTGACGGGGTACCCCGCCCTGATCGACGAGGGCTCTTCGGTCTCCCTTCTTGTCATGGACACCCTGGAGAAAGCACGGGACCAAACCCGCGCCGGGCTTTCACGGCTTTTCAGGCTGGAGCTGAAGGCGCAGTTCCAGCAACTGGAAAAGGGCATCGGGAACGCCTCGTGCATGCATTATTCTTCCCTCGGCAGCGCTGCAGAATTCAGGGAACAGGTTTCCAGTCTTCTCGCTGCGACTTGCCTGAACCTTCCCCGCTCGAAAAAGGATTTCCTGGATGCGATCGAAAAAGCGAAGCCCGAACTTCATGCAAGGCTCACCGGAATCCTGAAACTGCTGGACGCGATCCTGAGCCTTTACAATGAAGTGAAATCCAAGCTGGAAAAAATCCCGGCCAGCCCCGCCTGCTCCGACATGAAGGAGCAGCTCTCCCATCTCGTTTATCCCGGATTCGTCGGTACTGCCGGGTACGCTCGCCTGAAGCATTACCCGCGCTACCTGAAGGCGATGCTGACGCGAATCCAGAAGCTGCCCAATCCCAGGGATGCACAGCTCCAGGCGGAAGTCACGGCAAGATGGCAGCGCTTCCTGAAGAACAAGCGCCCCGAGCTGGAGGAATACCGCTGGATGATCGAGGAACTCAGGGTTTCCCTTTTCGCCCAGGAACTCAGGACACCCATGCCGGTTTCAGGGAAGCGCCTCGACAAGCTATGGGATGAACTGAATTGATCGTTGAAATCCCCTATCCAGAAAGCGTCCCCGACCTTTTCGAGACGATTTCGGATCTGCCCTGGCCGGTTTTTCTCGACAGCGCAGGCCTCGGGCGTTACGACATCCTTGCCGCCGCGCCTTTCGCCACCCTGGTCACGAAGAACGGCAGAACGGAAATTTCAGACAGGAGCGGCAATACACTTTCCATGGAAGATCCTTTCGATCTCCTCAGAAAGATGCTGCTCCCCCTCGAAAGGGAAAATCCGCTTCCCTTCATGGGAGGGGCTATCGGCTATTTCGGCTACGACCTGGGGCTTGCGCTCAACGGCATCGATAGCATGGGAAAGGAAATCGATTTTCCCGATCTTGTGATGGGCATCTACGACTGGGCAATAGTCGTAGATCATCTGGAAAAAACCACGCATCTCGCAGCGAACTGCCGCGATCCGGAGACAAGACGCATCTGGAAGGAGCTTCTCGCAAGGCTATCTTCTCCTGCCAAACATCCCCGGAAGGAAGCCTTCAGGCTGACCGGAAAAATCGAAGCTGCGCCGCCCTTCGACGAGTACGGAATCGCTTTCGCGAAAATAAAGGGATACATAACATCCGGCGACTGCTACCAGGCGAACCTGGCGCAACGCTTCCAAGCTCCCTACACGGGAGATCCCTGGACGCTCTACCGCGCCTTGAGAAAAGCGAGCCCGGCGCCTTATTCGGCCTATTTTTCCAATCCGCACTGCCGGATATTGAGCGCATCCCCGGAGCGCTTTCTGGAACTTCGTGGTAGCCGGGTGCAAACCGAACCCATCAAGGGAACCCGCCCGAGGTCAATCGATCCCATGGAAGATGCGCGCCTTGCCCAATCTCTTGCGGAAAGCCCCAAGGACAGGGCGGAAAATCTCATGATCGTCGATCTTCTGAGAAACGACCTTGGAAAAGTCTGCGCAACCGGAACGGTCAGGGTAGAGAAGCTTTTCGAGATCGAGCACTTCGCCTCGGTGCACCACATGGTCAGCACGATAAGCGGGCATCTCGATGCATCGCACGACGCCATCTCCCTCTTGAAAAGCACCTTTCCGGGAGGCTCTATCACCGGCGCCCCGAAAATCCGCGCCATGGAAATCATAGAAGAGCTCGAGCCTTTCAGGCGCGGACCCTATTGCGGCGCCATGGCCAGAATCGGCTTCGACGGGAACATGGACAGCAGCATCATGATCAGAACCCTGGCCGCATCCGGAAACAAAATAAACCTTTGGGCCGGAGGCGGAATCGTCGCAGATTCCGAACGGGATGCCGAATACCAGGAAATCCGCCACAAGGCGAATGTTTTGCTTTCCCTCATGGAATCGACCCTTCCATCATGCTAGACTAGAAGCACATCAGACAGAACGGAAAAACCCCATGCCCATCAAGGAATTGACTCCATTCGGCCTCGAACACGAAGTCGTCAGCAACGATATCGTCATCGTCCAATTCTATGCTTCATGGTGCGAAGTCTGCCAGTCCTTCGCCCCGGTCTTCGAAAGCGCAGCGGAGCGCTTCCCCGATGTTTCTTTCGGGAAAGTCAACGCGGACAGGGAACCCGACCTCGCCAAGGAATTCGAAATCAAGGCGGTCCCCTCCCTGCTGGTGTTCCGCGAGAAAATCCTGGTATTCAAGGAGGCGGGAGCCCCTCCTCCCCCGATCCTGGAAGACGTGCTCAGGCAGGCGAAATCGCTCGACATGGATGGCGTGAGGCGGGACATCGGGAGCACGGCATGATCGTTGTGCGCAAAAGCGGGGAAAGGTCGTGGAAGACGAAATCCGCCTCGAAGGGTCGGAGGAAGTTCTTCTTTTCGATCTGAAAGACTGACATGGCGAACCTTTTTTCCCCCATCCAGATGGGGGATCTTATACTTCCAAACCGCATCGTCATGGCGCCGATGGCGCGCACGCGCGCAGATGTTGAAGGCGTGATGGGGAACCTCAACGCGCAGTATTATGCCCAGCGGGCAACGGCGGGGCTGATCGTCTCCGAAGGCGCCTGGATCTCTCCGATGGGCAAGGGTCTCGAAAACTCGCCCGGGCTCCAAAGCGAAGCCCAAATCGAGGGCTGGAAGCGCGTCGTGGATGCCGTGCACGAAAAGGGCGGCAGGATATTCGCCCAACTCTGGCATTGCGGCAGGGTATCCAGCCCCCATCTTCTCGGAGGAAAACTTCCCATAGCGCCATCGGCCATCGCCGCCTTCGGCAGGATCAAAACGCCTGACGGATTCCAGAAATTCCCCGTTCCGCGGATGATCGAGGCCGGAGAAATTCGGGCAATCGTCGGCGAATTCGCGCATGCCGCGAAAAATGCCCTGGACGCCGGTTTCGACGGAGTGGAACTGCAGGCAGGGAGCGGCTACCTCATCGACCAGTTCCTGCAGACCGGAAGCAATATCCGGCGCGACCAGTACGGGGGCCTCAGCGCGAACCGCTGCCGCTTCCTCTTCGAGATTGCCGAAGCCGTGTCGAAAATATGGGGAGAGGACAGGGTTGGCGTGAAACTCTCTCCTTCGAACCGCGATTTCGGCATGATAGACGCCGATCCCATGATCGTATTCACCAAGGCGGTATCCGGTTTGAGCGAAATGGGCATTGCCTATCTCCACATGACAGAGCCTCTGGAAGACGACCTCAAGGAAGGCGACGTGCTCAAGGACAATGCGCAACGCTTCAGGCCGTACTTCAAGGGGAAGATGATCGCAGGCGGCAGGTTCGATCAGGCAAAAGCCGAAATGATCCTGGAGAACGAAGGGGCCGATCTGGTATCTTTCGGACGGCTCTTCATTGCCAATCCGGATCTTGCCGAACGATTCAAGCTGAACAGTCCACTCAACGAACCCGATCCTGAAACCTTCTACGGGGATGGGATGGAAGGCTACACGGACTATCCGGGATCCGAACCCCATCCCTATCTGCGACTCATCGAAAGCTGAAAGGAACCCTCATGCAAAAGCCGGCAAAAACCCTCCACCCCGTGAACGAAATCGTCGCGAAGCGCTGGAGCCCGCGCGCACTGGATGCATCCAGACCGGTTTCAAGAAGCGACCTGCTCTCCCTGCTGGAAGCGGCAAGATGGGCGCCTTCCTGCTTCGGGGACGAGCCATGGCGCTACATCGTCTGGGACAAATTCGACAACGAAGCTTCCTGGCAAAAAGCATTCGAATGCCTGGTTCCGGGAAACCAGATCTGGGCGAAAAACGCCCCGGTCCTGATGATTTCGCTTGCCGATACGCTGTTCGACTTCAACGACGCCCCGAACCGCTTCGGCCAATACGATACCGGCGCTGCGAGCGAAAACCTGGTCTTGCAGGCAGCAGCCCTGAATCTTGCCGCGCATCAGATGGGGGGATTCGATCCAGAGAAAGCAAGAGTCGCCTTTTCCATTCCCGAGCGTTATGTCTGCATGTCGATGATCGCAGTGGGGCATCCCGCCTCCCCCGACATCCTCGATGCGGCATTGAAGGAGAAGGAACTCGCGGACAGGTCGAGAAAACCCATGGAATCGCGTTTTTTCGAGGAAAGCTGGGGAAACCCGGTCAGGACCTAGGAAGGTGGGATAAACGCCTTTCTAGGCTTCGACAGTCTCTGTCTTCGAGTGATCCGCCGCGATCAGCATATACATCGACGGCACGACAAAAAGCGTGAACAGGGTGCCTATCGCGATTCCCGTCAGGATCACAAGCCCCATATTGTAGCGCCCGGCAGCGCCTGCGCCTGAAGCCGTCACCAGAGGCAGGACCCCGAGCACCATTGCCGCAGTGGTCATCAGGATCGGGCGCAACCTGATCGATGCACCCTGCACGATCGCCTCCAGCTTGCTTTTCCCCGTCCGCTGCAATTCGTTGGCGAACTGGACAATGAGGATGCCGTGCTTGCTGATCAATCCGATCAGGGTGACAAGCCCCACTTCCGTGTAAATGTTGAGGCTGGCCCCGCCCACGCCGAGGGCAATGAAAATCATCGCCCCGCATATCGACATCGGCACGCTGACAAGCACGATGACGGGGTCTCTGAAACTCTCGAATTGGGCGGACAGGGCGAGGAAAATAATGACAAGCGCAAAAGCGAACGTCACGAGAAGGGCAGAGGATTCCTGCTCGTATTGTCTCGACTGGCCTGCGTAATCGATGCTGTAACCTTGGGGCAACACTTCGCCGGCAATTCTTTTCATGGTGGCAAGCGCATCCCCCATGGTGACGCCGGGCATGGGCACTCCCGAGACGGTCGCAGAATTGAGCTGCTGAAAATGGTTGACCGATTCCGGCACCACACTCGTTTTCAGGCTGACCACGGTGGAAAGCGGGAACACCGTCCCTGCGCTGTTCTTGACGTAGTAATCGTTCAATTGATCCGCATTCAGGCGCTGCTGCTGCATGACTTCCGGAATCACCTTGTAGGAGCGCCCGCCCAAGCTGAAATAGTTGATGTATCCCTCGCCGAGCATGGCGTTCAGGGAGCTGCCTATGTCCTTCATGGTAAGCCCGAGCAGCGCAGCCTTGTCGCGGTCTATGACGATGCTGGTCTGCGGCTTGTCGATCTTCAGATCGTTGTCCAGGAAGATGAACATGCCGCTCGCCTGGGCTTTCGCCTTCAGCTCTTCCGAAACTTCTTCGAGTTTGTCATAGGAATCCGTGGTGCCGATGACGAACTGCACCGGCATTCCCCTGCCTCCTCCGGGCAGGGGCGGCCTCTGAAATACCGCTGCGCGCACGCCCGCGATGCCGTTGAGCTTTTTCTGGATTTCTGGCATGAGTTGCATGGTGGTGCGTTTTCTCTCGTCCCATGGCTTGAATACCATGCCCGCTATTCCGGTATTGAGTCCCTGCAGTCCGTCGAGCTGGAATACATGGTCGGTTTCCGGATAGGAGGCGAAAACCTTATAGACTTGCCTGGAATTCATCTGGGTCTGCGCGAGCGTGGCATCCGGGGAGGCCGTGAGCATGGAAATCAGCACACCCTGGTCTTCCTGGGGGGCGAGTTCCGATTTGGAGGTCGCGTAAAGGAAATAGATGCTGGTCAAAATAACGACAGCAAAAACGGATACCACGGGAAGGCTCGAAAGCACGCCGTGAAGGCGCTTCTGGTAGCCGGCGTTGAGCGTTCCGAACTGCTTGTCGATGAATTTGACGAGACGGTTTTCCGCATCGTGCCCCTTCAGAAAACGCGAACACATCATGGGGGAGAGCGTCAGGGCAATGATCGCTGAAACCGTCACGGAGCCCGCCAGAGTGAAGGCAAATTCGGTGAAAAGCGCTCCAGTCAATCCACCCATGAAGCCGATCGGAACATACACCGCGACCAGAACGACCGTCATGGCGAAAATGGGGCCGACCAGTTCCTTGGCGCTCAACAGGGCCGCCTTGAACGGCGCCATGCCCTGCTCCATGTGGCGGTTGACATTCTCGACCACGATGATCGCATCGTCCACGACAAGTCCTATCGCAAGCACCATGGCGAGCAGGGTGAGCAGATTGATGGTATATCCCAGAACCAGCATGATGAAGAAGGTCCCGATCAGGGAAAGCGGCATGGCGATCACCGGGATCAGGACGGATCGCGCGGACCCCAGGAAAAGGAAGATGACGACAGTCACGATCAGGAGCGCCTCGACGAGGGTGCTGATCACCTCGTGGATGGAACTGTTCACGAACTTGGTCGCATCGTAAACGATCTTGCCTTGCAGCCCCTCGGGGAGGGCAGCTGCGATCGGAGGAAATGCCTTGCGGACGCCTTGTATCACGTCGAGCAGGTTGGCAGAAGGCGCAACCTGAATCCCGATGTAAACTGCGGTGTCGCCATCGAAGCCCACAGACGTGTCGTAATTTTCTGAGCCCAGGGTGACCCGCGCCACATCGCCCAGCCGGACGTTAGTCCCATTTTCGGTCTTGACGACGAGATTCCTGAATTCTTCAACAGTGTGAAGCCCGGTATTTGCCGTCAGATTGACTGTCACCATCTGCCCCTGGGTGCGCCCGACTGCGGAGATGAAATCGTTGTTGGCAAGGGCCGTACTGACCTCAGCAGGAGTGACATGGTAGGCGGCAAGCTTTGCGGGATCCAGCCAGGCGCGCAATGCGAACTGCCGCTTGCCTATAATTTCGGCTGTCTGTACCCCTTCGACCGCCTGAAGCTTGGGTTGGACAACCCGGATCAGGTAGTCGGTGATCTTGTTGGTGGAAAGTACCTTGCTGTGGAAGCCGATATACATCGAATCGATGGTGTCCCCGATCGCCACGGTGATGATGGGCTGCTGCGACCCCGGAGGAAGCTGGTTGAGGACCGCATTGACCTGGGTGTTGATTTCGGTGAGCGCCTTGTTGTAATCGTAATTGAGCCTGAGAGTTGCCATGATCGTGCTCGCACCCAGGGTGCTGCTCGATGTCAGGTAGTCTATGCCGTTGGCCTGGGCGACGGAGTTTTCCAGAGGAGTGGTGATGAACCCCGCCACCAGCTTGGGATCCGCGCCAGGATAAGTGGTCGTCACCGTCACCACCGCATCCTGGGTCACGGGAAACTGGCGCACGGGCAACAGCCCGAAAGAGCGCAGACCCAGCACCAGGATCAGCAGGCTGACCACGGTGGCAAGCACCGGCCTCTTGATGAATATGTCCGTGAAATTCATGGTGCGCCCTTATTCGTCTACAGGCTTTGGCGCGGCATCGTTGCTCGGCACAACCTTGTTGTTGACGATCACATGGCTACCGCTTTTCAGCTTGATCTGCCCGCTCGTCACCACGATGTCCCCCGCCTTGACACCGGAAAGAATGGCCACCTGATCGCCACGCATCGAACCGGTATTCACGAAGCGCTGCTTGGCAACCAGCACGGATTTTCCGTCAGGCCCATGGCTCTCCTCGACAACATAAACTGTCGCGCCGTAGGGATTGAAAGCAACTGCAGTCTGGGGAAGCGTCAGATAATTGCGCACATTTCCGGCATCGACAGCGACCGAAGCGAACATACCCGGCAACAGTTGGCGCTTGGAATTGGGGATTGTCGCCTCGACCATCACGCTTCGCGTCGCAGGATCGACCTTGGGATCGATGGCATTGATTCTGCCGGAGAATGCCTCTCCCGGATAGGCATTTGCAGCAATGGCGATCTTCTGCCCCACGGCAAGCCCGGGAATCTGCTGCTCTGGAATGGAGAAATCCGCGTAGATCGGGTCGACCTGCTGCAAGGTTGCAATCTTGTCGCCCGGATTCAGATATTGTCCGGGCTGAACCGTGGTGATGCCGATGCGGCCGGAAAAAGGCGCACGTATCGTTTTCTCGGCCACCTGCGCCCGCTGCTCGTCGACCTGCGCCTGCTTGTTTTTCAGGTCCGAAGCATCCGCATCCAGTTGCGCACGGCTGATCGCCTGAGCATCGAATTGCGCCTTGTCCCGGTTATAAACGATTTTGGCAAGATCGAGCGCGGCCTCCAGCGAATGCAGTTTGGCGATATCGGGATCGGCATCGAGCTGTACCAGCAAATCCCCTGCCTTCACGTCCTGGCCGGACTTGAAGGAAACGACCCGGACCTGCCCCGCAATTTCGGTCGTCACGTCCACGCCTTTCACCGCTCTCAGACTCCCTACCGATTTGAGTTCAGGCTGCCACGGTATTTCCTCGGCCCTGATGGTCGTGACCGTCACCGGTGGGGCCATATTCGCGCTCATGTATTTCTTGATCATGTGAGCCTTGAATATCTGGAAGCCGAAAATCCCCCCGAAAAGGACGCTCAGGCTTGCCAACATGACGATCATTCGTTTAGTCATCGGATACTTTCCCGTTTTTCGAGTTATGCCACCAGCCCCCGCCAAGGGCCTGGAAAAGAGCGGCCGTATCGGCCATGCGTGAGGCTTTCGCCCCGATCACGGCGATCCGGCTTTGCTGATACTGACGGTCTGCGGCGAGGAGCGAGAGATAGCTCGCGGCGCCCAGATCGAACTGCTTCCTGACAAGATCGAGAGCATCTTTCGAGCTGACTTGCGCATCCTGATCGGCTTTCAATGTCGCCGCATCGGATTCCAGCGCCCTCAGCACGTCGGCGACATTCTGGAAGGATTGCAGAACTGTGGAACGATACTGGGCAAAAGCTTTGTCAAAGGCAGCCACTGCAGATTTCTTTTTGGCCTTCAGGGATCCCGCGTTGAAAATAGGCTGCAGCAGATTGCCGCCGATGCTCCAGATGTTGGTATTGTTGCTGAACATGCTCGATGTGGCGATCGATTCGCTGCCTACATTGGCAGAAAGCGTAATCTGCGGATACAGATTGGCAGTCGCGACGCCGACCTGTGCGCTGGCTTCATGCAGCAGCGCTTCGGCTGCCCGGATATCGGGACGCTGTTTTGCGAGCTCGGACGGCAGACTCACTGGAAGATTTTCCGGAAGATGCAATTCCTCCAGCCTGATTACCGGCAGGCTTGCATCCTGCGGGGTCTTTCCCACATAAACCGCCAACTGGTGGCGCACCTGGGAAAGCGCCTTTTCCAGAGGGGGGAGGCTCGCCCTCGCCTGGGCAAGTTGCGCCTTCTGGACCAGCAAGTCCGCCCTGGAAGCACCGCCGAGCTTGAGCTGGTTTTCGACAATCCGGACCTGCTTTTCTTCGGATGAAATGATTTCCATGGTCGACATAATCTGCTCCCTCAGGGAGGCCTCGGTCACGGCAGAAGTAACGACATTGGCTGTCAGCGCAATCATGGCACCCTGATACTGGCAGCTTTCGTATTCGACCTGCGCTTCCTGAGATTCGATCTGACGCCTCAAGCCGCCAAAAAGATCTATCCCATAGGAAATCTGGACCGACGCGTTGTACAGATTGAACATGCTGGGAGCTCCCGTGCCGCCGAATATCGCGGGAGAGAAACGCTGCCGCTGCGCCCCGAGATTCAGACTGGCCTGGGGAAATTCGGCGCCGGTTGCCGCAGCAAGATCCTCCTGGGCCTGCGTGAGCGTCGCACGGGCGGCATCCAGCGTCGGACTGCCGTCAAGCGCACTTTTGACGAGCCTGTCCAGGGATGCAGAATGGAACAGTTTCCACCAGTCCCCGGGAATATCGGCGCCATGATCGAAATGCTGCGACATGCCGCCTGCCGCAACGGTTTCCCCGGGCATGGATTTTTCCGTATAGCGTGCCGCCTTCGGGCTTTCCGGATGATGGAAATCCGGACCGACGGCGCACCCGCCCAGCATCACCCCGGCAAGCAAAACCGCCATCCTCGCTCTCAAGCGGCACCTCTCTTCATCGACACACCCCTTGTTCAAGCTGCAGACAGGAAAGCATGCGTTCGAAAGCCCCGAGATCCATCCCGGAAAGTGACGTCGAAAGCGCATCGAGAAGCTTCTCGACCTGCTTCGCGCCTGCAATCTGGCGCTGCATTCCAATTTCAGTGACTGCCGCCCTGACCGTCCGCCTGTCGGCATGATCGACAGTGCGAACCACCAACCCATCGGCCTCCAGCCTGTCCACGAGTTGCGTGATATTCGAGCGCACGCAGGTCAGCTCGTCCGCAAGCTCTCCGAGGCCGAGGGGGTGGCCGGCCTGCACAAGCTTCGACAGCGCGGCGAACTTCGGCCCGGTCAGTCCCTCGGGCGACAATGCCTCTTCGTACCGCCTCTCGATTTCGTGCGCGGCATGAACCAGGGAAAACATGAGCCTGTCGGTTTCGCGCTCCGCACCGATATTCGGAAAGATTTTATTCATATATGAATAATGCAGGCGGCAACGACCCCTGTCAAGAACAAATGAGAGCCGTTCGCGTTACAAATTGTAACCGCTGCAGGATTACTTCTGCGCCACGCAGTCGACGTAATAATGCATCACGCCGTCGATTTCCTCCTCGACGAGTCCGTGGATGTCGGTCTCGAATCCCGGAAATCTCCTGTTGAAGTCGCGCGCGAACTGGAGGTACTGGACGATGGTCCTGTTGAAACGCTCTCCCGGTATCAGGAGCGGAATGCCCGGCGGATAGGGGGTCAGGAGAATGCTGGTGATCCTGCCTTCGAGGTCGTCTATGCCGATGCGCTCGATCTCCCGGTGCGCCATTTTGGCATAGGCATCCGCAGGTTTCATGGCCGGTACCATGTCGGAGAGATACATTTCCGTAGTCAGCCTCGCGATGTCGTTGGCCTTGTAAACGCCGTGAATCTGCTCGCAAAGTTCCCGGAGTCCGACCCCCTCGTTTTCCGGATATTTCGAAACGAATTCGGGAAGGACGCGCCACAGGGGCTTGTTGCGGTCATAGTCGTCCTTGAACTGCTGCAAGGCCGTTACGAGCGTGTTCCAGCGCCCCTTGGTGATGCCGATGGTGAACATGACGAAAAATGAGTAGAGCCCCGTTTTTTCGACGATGACGCCGTGCTCAGCAAGGTACTTCGTGACGATTGAAGCGGGTATGCCGGTATCGGCGAAATCGCCGTCGACGTCGAGCCCGGGCGTGATGATGGTCGCCTTGATCGGATCGAGCATGTTGAAGCCTTTCGCCAGGCGCCCGAATCCATGCCAGCGCTCGTCCCCTTCCAGCATCCAGTCTTCCCGCCTGCCGATGCCCTCTTCGCAAAGCCCGTTCGGCCCCCAAACCTTGAACCACCAGGAGTCCCCGTATTCCTCGTCCACCTTGCGCATGGCTCTGCGAAAATCCAGCGCTTCGAGGATGGATTCCTCGACGAGAGCGGTGCCTCCCGGAGCATCCATCATCGCTGCGGCGATGTCGCAGGAGGCGATGATCGCATACTGGGGGCTGGTCGAGGTATGCATCAGGTAGGCTTCATTAAAGCGATGGCGGTCGAATTTGGTGGTTTGGGGCTCCTGCACCAGGATCTGGGAGGCCTGGCTGAGTCCGGCAAGCAGCTTGTGCGTGGACTGGGTCGAAAACACCATGGTATCCCTGGAACGCGGCCTGTCGCGTCCTATGGCATGCATGTTCCTGTAGAAATCGTGGAAGGCGGCATGCGGCAGCCAGGCTTCGTCGAAATGCAGCGTGTCGATGCTGTCTCCCAACACTTCCTTGATCATCTCGACGTTGTATATGACTCCGTCGTAAGTGCTCTGGGTGATGGTCAGGATGCGCGGCTTGGTCTTCAAATCCTTGGCAAAAGGATTCGCCTCGATTTTTTTCCTGATGTTCTCGGGCTTGAATTCTTCCAGGGGAATCGGGCCGATGATGCCGTAATGGTTCCGGGTCGGCATGAGAAAAACGGGTATCGCCCCGGTCATCATGATCGAATGCAGGATGGACTTGTGGCAGTTGCGGTCGACGACGACGATGTCCCCGGGAGCCACTGTCGCGTGCCAAACCATCTTGTTGGAGGTGGATGTGCCGTTGGTGACGAAAAAAAGATGATCCGCGTTGAAGATGCGCGCCGCATTGCGCTCGGAAGCGGCGACCGGCCCGGTATGATCCAGCAGTTGACCCAGTTCCTCGACCGCATTGCAGACGTCCGCCCGCAGCATGTTCTCGCCAAAGAACTGATGGAACATCTGCCCCACCGGGCTTTTCAGGAAAGCCACCCCGCCGGAATGACCCGGACAATGCCAGGAATAGGATCCGTCGTTGGCATAATTGACCAGCGCCCTGAAAAAGGGCGGAGAGAGCGAATCGAGATAATGTTTCGCTTCGCGGATGATATTCCTAGCAACAAACTCCGGCGTATCTTCGAACATATGGATGAAGCCGTGCAGTTCCTTGAGCACGTCGTTCGGGATATGGCGCGATGTCCTCGTCTCGCCGTAGAGGAAGATCGGGATATCCTCGTTCCTCAAGCGGATCTGTCCGACAAAATCCCTGAGTTGGGAAAGTGCGCTTTCGATCTCTTCCGGGGAGCCTCCGCCGAATTCCTCGTCGTCTATGGAAAGCACAAATGCCGAAGCCCTGCTCTGCTGCTGGGCAAACGAGGTGAGGTCGCCGTAGCTTGTGACCCCGAGTACTTCCATCCCTTCTTCTTCCAGCGCCTTGACGAGTGCGCGAATGCCGAAACCGCTGGTGTTTTCCGAGCGGAAATCCTCGTCGATGATGATGATGGGAAAGCGAAACTTCATGATGGAATCCTCGGGCCTTTATTGCTGCGGATTGTCGCACAAATCCGGACGATGCGGTCGGATTTGGCCAAATTTCAGCGCTTCAGGCAAACTTGACAAGAACTGCCGATTTCAATAGAGTCGACCATGCAATCGTTGATTCACACATCGACGCCTGCAAGGGCAAACCCGTCGAAAGGCGGGGACGCAAAACTTCCGGGCTAAAGGACAATTCCTATCCGACTCCAAAGTCGGGCGCTAGCGGGGTCGCCAGGTCATCCAGCACTGCCGCGCCTGACATTCCGTTTTTGCATACCTTTGGTTCCATGTCACGGGTATTCCCTGAATGAACAAGGTTAAGAAGGAAAAACGCCGCATCATCGTCAAAATCATCCGAAAATCGGAGCATGGGGGCCGGAAGGGTATCTGGAAAGTGGCCTATGCCGATTTTGTCACAGCCATGATGGCGTTCTTTCTGCTGCTTTGGCTGATCACCGTTTCTTCCAGAAACGACCTTATGGGTGTCGGCGAATACTTCAGGAGACCTGTCAGAGTCGCCTTCTTCGGCGGTAAAACCGATGACAAAGATACCAGCATCATGGGCCAGGGTGGCAGGGATCTGACTCGAACCTCAGGCGAAGTCGCCAGAACGACAGATCTTGCAACTGCACAAAAAGAGATGCAGCGCCTTGAAGCTGAAAGCCTGCAGCAGTTGAAGATACGCCTGGATAAGGCCATGGAAGCCGATCCGTCAATGCTGAGTTTCAGGAATCAACTGCTGATCGATATTACCGCGAACGGCCTGCGCATCCAGATCGTCGACGATAAAAATCGCCCGATGTTCGACCGGGGAAGCGCCATACTCCAGCCCTATGCGATCGAGATCCTCCATGCCATAGGAAAGATGCTCAATACGGTGACAAACAGGATCAGCCTTTCCGGTCACACCGATGCCACACCTTATCAGGGCGGTGCGAGAAACTACAATAACTGGGACCTCTCCATCGACCGTGCCAACGCATCGAGGCGTGCATTGATAGAAGGGGGGATGGATGCGGCCAAGGTGCTGCGCGTTATCGGGCTCGCTTCCGCCATCCCGCTCGACAGGAAAAATGCTTTCGATCCCATCAACAGACGAATCAGCATCATCGTCATGAAAAGGGAGGCGGCAAAGTCGGCCGGCAGGAATTGAGGAACTGAAGGGGCATGCGCCCCTTCAGTTCGGGAATCACCCGCGGGTGTTGATCATGTTGCCGACAGAATTCGCCCCCTGCAGATTCTGCGAAAGCGCCTGCAGGAAGTTCGTCAAGGAAGATTGATTTCCGGATGCTCCCTGGGCGCTTAGCAGGTTCTGGAAATTCTGCTGCAGTGCGATGTCGGTCGAATTTGATTTCGAGTTCGGTGACGAAAGCTGCTGGATCAGGCCCTGCAGCCTGCCCTCTATGCCGCCTTGCCCCGAAATGGCGGAAACACCTCCCATGCTATTGCTTCCCTGCACTCCCTGGGCTTGCAGCGCCGCCATCAGGCTTTGCACGAATGCAGACATGGCTTGCTGCGATCCCTGTGTCGAAGCGCTTGAGCCGGAAACCCCGATTTGTGAAAGCGATTGGCTGAGTGCATTGGAAAATCCACCGCTTCCACTCCCGCTGCCGTCTCCGTCGCCATCTCCCATGGCAGATGCGCCTCGCCTGCCGGTGCGGCCAATATGCTGGAGTCCGTAACTGCCTCCCTGTATGCCGCCGATTGACATGAATCCCTCCTTTCGTTGAACTCCGCTGAAGTTTCAGGAGACTGTATCGCAAGAACCGGGCCACTCCCGGAAACGACATACCAGGAACCGCATCCGCCCACCGCGTGGATAGGTTAATTATTTAAATCAGCAAGTTGGGATAATTTTAGGAAACTAGCGTACAACAGAATTTGCCGCATCAGGCGGCAGGTATTGCCGAATCAGCGGAAGGAATTGCCGGTGGCGCCGTGACGGCGTCACCGATCTGAAACCGGTACAGTCTAGGATTTTTTCTCGGTGAGGGGACAGGTGCTCAAGCCGAGCACGCTATACAGCGGGCACCAGCCCATCAAAGCAGTTGCAATCGGCACGATGCCAATCAATCCAAGAAATTTCATATTGCCTTCCAGGATAAAGAACAGGCTCAGCAGGCCGATTCCCACAACAATCCTGACGATTTTATCAGCGCTTCCCACGTTGGTTTTCATGATGTCTCCTCTATTAGGATACTCTAATGCCGTTTCAAGTATAGCCTAATCAAGGCAGCTTTCAACCTGCCCCATTCTCCGGCAATGCATCGTGCAAGTTGTCCATTTTTGCGAGTTGAGGAAAAAGCCGCATCCAGATCAGCGCAACCAGAATCGTGCCCGCTCCGCCGAGAACAACGGCCGGAACCGTGCCGAACCAGAATGCAGTCAAGCCGGACTCGAACTCGCCAAGCTGGTTGGATGTGCCGATGAAAACGGAATTGACCGCGCTGACCCGACCCCGCATGGCATCGGGAGTTTGGAGTTGAACCAGAGATGAGCGAACCACCACGCTGATCATGTCCGATGCGCCGAGCAGAACCAGCGCACCAAGTGAAAGCAGATAGGATGTCGAGATGGCGAAAACAAGGGTGGAAAAACCGAAAACAAGCACCGCTGTGAACATGGTTTGCCCGGCCTTTTTCTCGAGCGGGCGCCGTGCCAAAAAAAGCGATGTTGTGAGCGCCCCGACGGCAGGAGCTGAACTCAGCAATCCCAGCCCCCATGGGCCGACCAACAAAATATCCCTGGCGTAGATTGGCAAAAGAGCGGTCGCGCCTCCCAGAAGCACCGCGAAGAGGTCCAGTGAAATCGCGCCGAATATCGCCGGACGGGTCCGGATATAAGCCACTCCTGCGAACAACGACTCGATACTGAAAGGCTCGCGCCTTGCAGGTATTTGCTCGGCCCGGATCAAAACCACCAGCCAACCTGAAATTGCGGAACTTGCGCAAGCGGTAGCATATACCGCGACCGGGCTTGCCACATAAATGAGGCCGCCGATGGCGGGGCCTGCGATGATGGCGACCTGCATGGCCGAGGCTGAAGCAGCCAGTGCACGAGGGAGCAGGTGAGAAGGCATGATGCCTGGAAGAAGGGTTTGCATTGCCGGCATTTTGAATGCGCGAATGGCGCCAGACATGAGCATGATGAAAAGAATGGCATTTCTGCCGAGCCAGCCTTCCTGGCTTCCTGCAACGAGGACAAAGGAAGCCAGTGCCTCCAGGGCGAAGCAGATCACGACAATTTTGCGGCGGTCATGGCGGTCAATCACGTGACCGGCAATGAACACGAGCAGGAGCGAAGGCAGAAATTGCACCAGGCCGATCAACCCGAGATCGAAAGCGCTATGAGTCATCCCGTAGATCTGCCAGCCTATGGCTACTGCCTGCATCTGGTTCGCCATGGTACCGAATACCCGCGCAAACCAGAAATGCAGAAAAGATCGATGACGCACAAGCGATGTGTCTGAGGACATCCGAATTTAAAGGGGAGCAGGATTCAGCCGGAATTATATCCGGAATCGCCCCCCTACCAAGGCCCCATCATCCAGGGGCCGGGCTGGTACCAGAACGGGTCGTAATAATAGGGCGGCGGATAGATCGGGGCTACCCGTTTGGGCCACAGGTAGACTTCCCGTGCGGCAACGCGCGGGAACCGGTAATCGTATTTACCCACTTTACCGAGGTAGGGGATCTCCAGCTTTCCAACGACAGTGACTTCCCTCCCGGATGCGTAAATGGCCGGCTCGTAAAACCCGGACGCACAGGCAATGAAACGCCCATCAGTGAGGTCCCCCTCTTCAGGCCTCGCCGAGGAATCCAGAGGGTGGCTCACCACCTGAAAGCAGGTCTCGCTCCCGGCAGGTGAAGTGCTTGCGATCGTCCCCCCCCAGCGCACCAGACTGCCGAGCACATCCTGTGTCTGCGCCATGCGGGGAGTGATATTCGCAAAAGGCCCGCCCGAGAGTCGTGCGGGTGGCGCCGTCGCACAAGCGGACAGTGCCAGAACCAGGAAAGGCCAGCAACGATGCAATTTCATCAATTCCTCCCTCTAAGTTGCGGAGACGGTCACCACCAGGGAATTTACAGGCCTACCGAATTCGAAGCGAGCCACCCCGGATTCTAACGCCATCAATTCAAAGCCGTTTTCCGCCAGCACGGTTTGCAGATAGGCGCGCCCATGGCTGTAGCGTCCATTCGGGTTGATGATGTAACCCTTTTCATTTTCCGCCTCCTCAGTCGTAAAAATCATCAGCCCGCCTCGCTTCAGCGCCTGGTGCGCAAGCCTCAACACCTCTTCGAGCGCCCCGAAATAAATCAGCGTATCGGCAGCAACGATCACATCAAAACTGTCTGGACGCGAAGCGAGATAGCCGGACAATTCCATTCTGGACAGCTCGTCATAAACGCCCTGCCGCCGGGCCGCTTCCAGCATGCCGGAAGACAGGTCGACTCCGGCAAGATGAGCGAAGTAAGGCCTGATGAGCGGACCGCAAAGCCCCGTACCGCACCCGGCATCCAGCCCGGCCAGCTTTCCTCCGGGCTGAATCACCCTGGCCAGTGCATCCAGAATCAGCCTGTGCCCCCGGTAGCACAGATATTCCATTTTGACATCGAAATGGGCGGAAAATTCATCGAAAGTCTTTTCGATATAGGCGTCGGGAGCCCGCTCCGGTATATCGAGACCCGAGCATGAGGCGTAAAGATGACGAGGAGTCGGGTTATCCGGCTCCTCCAGCATCCATTGCCGGTAGATTTCGGCGGCCTCGGATATCCGCCCGAGCTTGTAATAAGCGATGCCGAGCATTGATTTGGGCTTGCCTTCCAGTGGCTCCAGCACATAAGCCCGGCAATAATGGTGGGCGGCTTCGACCTCCCTGCCCTTCGATGCCAGCAGGTTTCCCAAATTGTTGAGCGGATCGGAAAATTCCGGATCGAGGGCGACGGCTTTCTCGAAAGCCGATTCCGCATCGTCGTGCTGCCCGAGTTTTTCCAGAACGGAGCCGAGGTTGTTCCAGACAACGGGATTTTCCGGATCGAGTTCGGTCGCCTGCAAAAAAGCTTTCGCCGCAGCAGAATATGCCCCCCTTTCGACAAGCATGTTTCCCATGTCGTTGTGCCAGTCGGCACGGTGCGGAGCAAGCCGGAGAGACTTGATGACGAAATCCAGACCTGCATCGCTTTTGTTTCTCTGGTGCAGGAGAATGCCCAGGAGATGCAGCGCATCGGGCTGATCCGGGATTTCTTCGAGAATGGCAAGATAAAGCGCTTCGGCCCGAGGCAGATCGCCTGCCATATGGCTGTTTAGCGCAAATTCCAGCCTTTCGTTTGCCATTTCCCCTCCGGTAGAACCCTGATTCTACCGGGAAGAGGGTGAAAGGATCAAACGCAGCCGGTCGGTTTCGGCAGCCCGCCGTATTTCGTAATCGGCTTCATCGGCCCGGTCATCCAGAGGTCGAAAATGGCTTTCTGGTCCTCGTCGATATATTTTGCGAATTTCCTGATCGGCGGAACAGTGCCGAAATCTTCGTAAAATTCCCGCGCCTTCATGATATGCGCCCATTTTTCATCGTTGAGTTCGTAATTGTCCGCCTCGGCCATGGCCCTGCCGATTTCCGGCGTCCATGCATTCATGTCGGTAAGATAGCCGTCCCCGTCGCGTTCCGGAATGTCCATGCTGATTTCCCCATAAAGTCGAGTAAAATATTCGACTATTGAACATTAGCTGATCCTGATAGTCAAGACACCTGCAGTTTTTTGTGCTGCAATGCGGGGAGGTGCCTTCTGACCTCGGCAATTCTGGAATGCTCGATTTCCGCCAGGACCACCCCGGATCCCCTGTCCATTCTGGCAAGAATCTTTCCCCATGGGTCGATGATCATGCTGTTGCCGTAGGTTTTCCTTCCGGTCGGGTGCAGCCCTCCCTGGGCTGAGGCGACGACATAGCACTGGTTCTCCACGGCACGTGATCGCAGCAAAAGCTCCCAGTGCGCGAGCCCGGTGGTTTCGGTGAAAGCGGCAGGTACAGAGATGAAATCGACATCGCCCATTTTCCTGAAAAGCTCGGGGAAGCGCAGATCGTAGCAGATCGCAAGCCCCATTTTCCCGAGAGGTGTATCGCAGACCGAAACGGATTCCCCGCCTTCGATGAACAGCCCTTCCTCGTAGCGCTCGCGCCCATCATCGAAGCTGAAAAGATGGATCTTGTCGTAGCGCGCCCTTTGCCTGCCCCCGTCGTCGTAAACGAAACAGGTGTTGCGCGATTTTCCGGCATCCTGCGCATGAAGGGGAAGGGACCCCCCCACCAGCCAGATGGCGTGATGCCTTGCCCTGCTTGACAGGAACTCCTGAATCGGGCCCGATCCTTCATACTCCCGCGCTTTCAGGCGGTCGGCATCTCCGGCGCCGATCATCGGAAAATATTCGGGAAGCACTGCGAGCTTCGCTCCCTCCTGGGCTGCCTGCTCCAAAAGACGATCCGCCTCGATAAGATTCGAATCGATTTCCGGCCCGGAAATCATCTGGATGGCCGCGATTTTCATGAAAAATCAGATACCGCCGAAGAATTTGTCCAATGTCTCCTCGAAACCGGGGCGCGCATCGAGGAATTTCCGCCGCAAGCGGCGCGATTCATCCGCATCGATCAGCCCGGCCTGCTCGAGCGTGGCGAGCGCTTCTTCCACCATGGAAAACCTCACGGCTGTCAGATAGAACTTCTCGGGCTTTTTCGCATCCTGGCAGTCATTCCAGTAATTCGCAGCATCTTCTGATTTCATGGCGAAACCTCACAAACGGTATAGACCATTTTATGCCATTTGCCGAAAAATTGTTCAGAATGCGCGCAAATCCTCCCCGTCTATATCGAGGGAATGCCGCCAGAACTGGTCTTCCCGATCGAAAAGGCGGTAGGTGCCGCGCGGCCCCCAGGATCCCGCAGCATAGCTATTGATGAAATCGCGCTCCATGGACCACACCTTGAGAATCGGATCGACGATGCGCCATGCCGACTCCACTTCATCGTAGCGCAGGAAAAGCGAATGGTCCCCATTCATCACGTCGAGCAGCAGCCCCTCGTAGGCATCGTACTCCTGGTCGTCTCCCTTGCGATAGGTTGCATCCAGGCTGATGGTCCGGGTATGCAAATCGAGTCCCGGAACCTTGACCTGCATTTCCATTCTGAGACAGTCAATGGGCTGAATGCCGAGCAGTATCCAGTTCGGCTTCGGCGGCTCGTGCCGGGTCTGTTTCAAAAGATCCTGGGGAGGCGCCTTGAAGCGTATGGATATTGCCGAACTGTTTTCGACCATGCGCTTCCCGGTCCTCAGATAGAAAGGAACCCCGGCCCAGCGCCAGTTGTCGATGAAGAGCTTGAGTGCGGCATAGGTTTCCGTGGTGCTCCCCGGCGCAACCCCGGATTCCTCCTGATAACCCGGAACCGTTCTGCCGTCCACCACGCCGCTCTCGTACTGGCCCCTGAAGGCATGGGCATGCACTGCATTCTGCGGTATGGGACGCACTGCTTTCAGGACCTTGACCTTCTCGTCCCGCAGATGCTCGGCCGACATCGATACCGGCGGCTCCATGGCGACGATGGCGAGCAGCTGCAGCAAATGGCTCTGGATCATGTCCCTGAGCGCCCCTGCCCCCTCGTAATAATCCGCGCGCCCTTCGATGCCCAGTGTCTCGGAATGGGTGATCTGGACATGGTCTATATGATGGCGGTTCCAGAGCGGCTCAAGCAGCAGGTTGGCGAAACGGAACACCATCACGTTCTGCACTGTCCCCTTGCCCAGATAATGGTCTATCCGGTAGATCTGGGGTTCTTCCAGATACTTGGAAAGTCCTTTCTGCAGAATCTGCGCGCTCAGAAGATCGTAACCGAAAGGCTTTTCGATCACGACCCGTCTCCAGCCCGACTTCTCGGCGAGCAGACCAACGGCAGACAGCTTTTCGATAAGATTCGGAAATTCCGCCGGCCTCACGGCCATGTAGAAAACGATGTTCGGCGGAAATCCGGGCGTCTCGTCCAGGGTCTTTTTCAGCTTCTGATAGGCTTCGGGATCGTCCAGGCTGCTCCTGTGGTAATGGAGCCTGTCCCTGAAGCGTTCGAATGCTTGCTCATCCACGCCATTGGGATATTTGGCCAGCAGCATTTTCGACACTTCATCGAGCCATTCCTCGCGGCTCCATGGGTCCAGGCTGGAGGCGAGTATGGTCATCTTCTCGGGAAGGCGCTCCGACCTTTCGAGCTGAAATAGGGCGGGTATCAGTTTTTTTCTGGAAAGATTCCCCCCCGCCCCGAATATCACCAACGTGCAGGGTTCAGTGACTTTCATGCTGTTCCTTCACGGCATGCCCGCCGAATGCGTTTCTCATCAGGGAAAGCAGCTTGAATCCGTAGCCTTCCTCATCCTGGCTGGCAAAGCGCATCTGCAGGGCAAGACTCAAAACCGGAGCTGCAACGCCCTGTTCGATGGCTTCTATCGCCGTCCAGCGCCCTTCCCCGGAATCTGCGACATAGGGGGCGACATTCTCCAGTTTGCGGTCGGTTTTCAATGCTTCTGCAGTCAAATCCAGGAGCCAGCTTCTCACCACCGAAGCATGTCGCCAAAGCTCGCTGATTTGAGCGAGATCGAGCGAGAATTCCTGCTTGCTTCCCATCAGCGCAAGTCCTTCGGCGAGCGCCTGCATCATGCCGTATTCGATGCCGTTGTGGACCATCTTGACGTAATGCCCCGATCCAACAGGGCCGACATGCGCCCAGCCTTTTTCGGGGGACGGGGCGAGCACCTTGAGTATCGGCTCGACGAGGGACGCGACTTTCGGCTCGGCCCCGACCATGAGGCAATAGCCGTTCTCCAGACCCCATATCCCGCCGGACGTCCCGGCATCCATGAAGCCTATTCCTTGCGCCGCAAGCCGCTCGCCGCGCCTCATGCTGTCATGGTAATTGGAGTTGCCGCCGTCTATGACGACGTCGCCTTTGGAAAGGATCTGCGCAAGTTCGTCGATCTGGGATTCGGTGACTGGTCCGCTCGGCAGCATGATCCAGACAATCCTTGGGGCGGACAGTTTCGCAACCAGATCTGCCACGGAATCCGCAGCAACCACCCCTTCATCCCGGGCCAGTTTCTGTAGCACATCACGGGATCTGTCGTAACCGACAACCTCGATTCCGCCACGGCGCAGGCGAGTCGCCATGTTTCCACCCATCTTGCCAAGTCCTATCATCCCCAAGCGCATGTATGTCTCCCGTTCTGTTTGTTAGGTATCGATTCGACCATGGATGCAATTTTTGGTTCGGCTTCTGATTTGCCGCGCGCATGGCTGTCAATTACTTTAGGCCAGTCAAGTTTATGGTATAGTCGCACCGTCGTAAACCCAAGCAGGACACGCAATGCAAATTCGCCGTTGGCATGCCCATTCCTCCCAGGAAAGCTTGCAAGAAGATGCTGCAGCACATGTATTGCAAAGCGCCGAAAGATCCATTCGGGAAAGGGGTATTTTCCGGCTCGTGCTTGCCGGGGGAAACACGCCGAAGGCTCTGTACGAGAAGCTCGCGCGTGCCGATGCAGCCTGGCATGCCTGGGAGATCTATTTCGGAGACGAGCGCTGCCTTCCCCCATCGCATGCCGAACGGAACAGCAGGATGGCATTTGAATCCTGGCTCTCCCATGTCCCGATCCCGGAAAACAGGATTCATGTCATCCCGGCCGAACTGGGACCAGGGGAAGGGGCTGCGCGCTATTCGGAAATCCTGAAGGATATCGGGGAATTCGATCTCGTCCTGCTCGGGCTCGGGGAAGACGGCCATACCGCCAGCCTCTTCCCCGGAAAAACCTGGGGAGATCAGGATGCCTTTGCGGTTTTCGATGCCCCCAAGCCGCCCCCTGAACGCATTTCCCTGAGCGCATCCCGCCTCTCCCTCTCCCGTCAGGTTTTTTTCCTGGTCAGCGGCGAATCGAAAAAACAGGCCGTAGCCGACTGGCGCTCCGAAAAACCCATTCCCGCTTCGATCATTGCCCCGCCATCGGGTGCCGACATCTTCATCGAAGCTTCTCTGCTCAGGTAAAACCATGGAATCCGAATCCCCATACAAAGGCAAAACAGGCCTCAGGCGATTGTGGAATGCATTCCATTACTCCCTGGACGGATTCTCGGCCGCATTCAGGAACGAGGACGCCTTCCGCCAGGAAGTCATCCTTTCCTTCGTCCTGATTCCGACCGCGCTTTTTTTGCATCTGGACGGATTCAGGAAAGCCGTCCTGATCGGCAGCGTTCTGCTGGTGCTGATCGTCGAACTCATCAATTCCGGCATCGAAGCCACCGTGGACAGGATTTCACTGGAAAACCACCACCTCGCCAAACGCGCCAAGGACATCGGCAGCTCCGCCGTTTTCCTGAGCCTTGTCAACGTCGTTTGCACCTGGCTCCTGATTCTTTTCGGCTGACTGTCACAAAACGGTCAACAAAGCGTCATCATTCCTTCTCGATAGTGCTGCAAAGTGTGCTTTCATGGAAAGCGCACCGAATCGGCTTGATGCAAGATCGCTGCAGATTGCTGTAGTGACGGAGACCTATCCTCCGGAGATCAACGGGGTCGCATTGACCGTCGAGCGCATGATCGAAGGGCTGAAAAGGCGAAATCACAGGCTGCAGCTGATCCGTCCGAAACAGGGAGAACTCGATCGCCCCGGCAAAGTCGATGAAAATCTCGAGTTGATCCTGCAGACCGGCATACCCATTCCAAATTACGACGGATTGAAAATGGGGCTTCCGGCCAACAAAGCATTGCTGCGCCTTTGGTCGGCAAGTCGCCCCGACATCGTCCATATCTCGACGGAAGGCCCTCTCGGCTGGTCAGCCCTTTCTGCCGCGAAAAAGCTCGGCATCCCGGTTTCCAGCGAGTTCCATACCAATTTTCACAATTACAGCAGGCATTACGGAATAGGCTGGCTGAGGAAGCCGATACTCGGCTATCTCAGGAAATTTCACAACAAGGCGGACTGCACCATCGTCTCCACGTCTGAACTGAAAAAGACGCTTCAGGATATGGGCCTGGAAAAGCTGGTCGTCGTGCCACGCGGCGTCGACGCAGCGCGCTTCGATCCTGCAAAACGCAGCGCGGAATTGAGGCGGGGATGGGGGGTTGGACTCGCGCAGCCGGTATGTCTTTATGTCGGCAGGATCGCTCCCGAGAAAAACTTGGCGCTGATGGTTCAGGCAGTGGAAAGGATGCGGTTGACACAGCCTTCCCTGAAGTGCGTTCTGGTCGGGGACGGACCGGAAAGGAAACTGCTCGAAGAACGCCACCCGGGATTCATCTTTGCCGGAATGCGCATCGGAGAAGATCTGGCGATCCATTATGCTTCCGCGGATATTTTCCTTTTCCCAAGCCTCACCGAGACTTTCGGGAATGTCGTCGTGGAGGCGATGGCGAGCGGCCTTGCGGTGGTCGCATTCGATTATGCCGCGGCAGCGCAGCATATCCGGCATGGCGACAATGGCCTGGTTGCGCATTTCGGCAACAGTTCAGAATTCATCCGGCTGGCGCTGGATCTGGCGAACGATCCTGCACGCATTTCGGATTTGGGAGTCCGGGCGAGGCAATCGGTGCAATCGCTGTTTCTGGACAATGCGCATCAAGGGATGGAGAACGTATTCATGAATGCCGTGAGAGGAGTCGAACATGCAGCCGATTAAACACATCAGTCACCTGGACTTGTCGCTTTGCCTGAGATTCAATCATGCCAGCCAGTATGCCTGGGTGCGCAGGCTTTTCAGAACGGTCAGCCGCCTGGGAGACGGAGTCTTCTGGTACATCCTGATGATTCTGCTGCTGGCACTCTACCGCTTCGAAGCCCTGCTTCCGGTGGTGCACATGCTGCTTGCAGGGGGTGCCTGCACACTGCTATACAAATGGCTCAAACGGAAGATTTCGCGGCCTCGCCCCTACCAGGTGAACCCCGATATCGAATGCATTACGGCGCCGCTCGACAGATTCAGCTTTCCTTCCGGGCATACCCTGCATGCCGTCGCCTTCAGCATGGTTGCCGCCGCTTATTATCCGTTCCTTTCCTGGATCGTTTTCCCCTTCACCTTTCTGGTGGCCATTTCGCGCATGGTACTGGGACTTCATTACCCCAGCGACGTGCTCGCCGGAATTTTGATCGGCGCATCCATCGCATGGGCATCCTTGCAGTTTTGAATCGTTCATTCCGCTGAAAGAACCGGAGCGGGCTGAAAAAGATTGGGGGGAAGCGGGATTCTGTGCATCAGCTGACGCGGCGCGACCGACCGGATTCTCTCTCGGGTCTGCCTTTCGGCGTCTTCGCAATGGAGTTCAGCATGCCATGCCGGCGCCTCCCCTTCGAGTATCCGGTTGATCTGATCCAGCCTCGCTCCGGTTTCGCGCATGTAATAGCTGAATCTTTTGCCCAGCCTGGGATCGAGGCTTTTCGTTCCCCGATAGCACAACTGCGGAATCCTCCCCATCCTCAATGCCCTGACCCCGACAGCGAGATATCGCAACGAACGGTTCGCCTTGCCGACTTCGACTCCGAAGCTTTTCGCCGCATAGTTCGAAAGGATTGTTTCATGCCTGAAAAGCAGTTTGTCCGGAACATGGAAAAGATGGGGAAAAATGTAGCCGTCCATGGCCCATTCGCAGATTGCATGAGTGGCAAGATGGTATTCCCCCCACAGCTTTTCGTGGACAGGGACGAAATGGTTGTGGGCGATGATGTCCACGAAAAGATGGCTGCAGTAGCCCAGCGCCATCGCCCTTTCCTCGTCGTTTGCCGCGGACTCCAAAAGATGTTTCGCGCTTTCCCAGCGGTGCGAGGCGTCGAATGCTGCCGTTCCGGCCCGCTTGCCGAACAGGGACAGATCGGGCAGGCAGGCCCCGGCGAGCAGCAGTTCCGGAAATTGCTTGATTGCGCTGCGAAAGCGTCTGTCCGTGATCGGAATGCCCCAGATCAGAATCTGGCCGAAATAGGCGTGGGTGAAAAGTCCCCAGGCGCAGGCGTCCTGACTGTAGAGCAAAAGGGGCAACAACCAGCTGATGTGAAAACAGTATTTTCTGAACATGGCCGCATCTCCCGTTTCCGGAACTATGCGCCGGGAATGCAAACCTTTTGTGACAGGAAAATGATTTTATTGTGACAACATCAAGCGCTTTTCCGTATGCCGGTTCATTTTCTTCAATCCTTCCACGAAATCCAGGAATTCCAGGCCGTATCGGGAAGAAAGCGACTTCGCCTGCTCCCGCAAATCCTGCCAGTTCGGATTTCCGGTGAACTGTTCGAATCCGAATACGATGATGTTGCCGCGCTTTTCGGTGGGCAGGCAGAGGGCGAGCCCGTCGAATGCTTCCATGATGCGGGAGAGATAGACGGAAAAGTTCCTGTCGCTTCCCCAGAGATTCACGACGAGCAGCCCCCCCGGCTTCAGCGCTTCCCGCGCATGGGCATAGAAGGCTGTCGTCGTCAGCGGTTGCGGCGGAGAATGGCCGTCGTAGGCGTCGATCATGATGACGTCCGCGCAGGACGACCTGCCCGGCACATAAACCGCGCCGTCTTCCACGACGACATTCAACCTGTCGTCGTCTTCGGGGAGAAAAAACAGGGTATGCGCGACGGAGACGATTTTCGGGCTGATTTCGACTGCGACCGTTCTCGTATTCACGAGATGCTTGTGGATGAACTTGGCGAGCGATCCGCCCCCCAGACCGATCATCAAAATTGCTTCCGGATCGGGATGAAACAGCAAGAAGGCCATCATCGTGCGGGTATAGGCGAGTTCCAGCGCATCGGGCCTTGCGATCCGCATCGCGCTCTGTATCGCGGGCGTACCCAGATGCAGCGAGCGCACTCCTGAAGATTCGCTGACGTCGATTTCGTCTTCCCGGACCGAGCGAAAGATTTTTTTCCCGAAACGCATTTCAGTTCCCCATGCCGCCCAGCATTTTCTTCACCCAGGGCAGGAAGAGATAGGCCGGAAACATCATGAACAGGGTGAGCAGGAAATAGGGAGCATAGCCCAGATACTGGGCGCCGAATCCGCCCGCCCAGCCGGCGAATGAGCGGGAGAGGGCGAAAACCGAAGAGAGCAGCGCGTATTCGGTGGCGCTCCTGCGCTTGTCGACGATCGCCATCAGAAAGGCGAGAAATGCAGCCGTGCCGAGGCCGCTGTTGAAGGATTCGATGCCGCTCGCGAAATACATGAGCAGCCTGTGCGAGAGAACGAGCGCACCGGCGCCGTGCGGAATGACCCATGCCGCAGCCACATAGCCCAGGTTGGCAAATCCCTGACACAGCCCGAGCATCCAGAGCGCCCTGAATATCCCGATCCTGTCCGTCACCCACCCTCCTGCAAGTCCCCCTGCTATGGAAAGGCCGAGGCCGATGTTGACCGAAACCAGCCCGATCTCGGTATTGGAGAATCCGGCATCCACCCAGAACGGCTTGATCATGAACCCCATCGCGGAATCAGGCAGCTTGAAAAGCAGGATGAAGGCGAGAACCGGGAACATGTGGCGCCTTTGCAAAAGGCCCAGCAATGCCCCGAACATCGGCCCTTCGGATGCCTCGAAG
>JAJZRP010000065.1 GCA_021802655.1 Pseudomonadota bacterium | reverse complement strand
GTGAAAACTTCGCCGCAACTGCAGGTCACGGTGATTTCATTGTATTCGGGGTGTATGCCTGATTTCATCTGCAGATCCTAAAGCGGTAAACCGCGTATTATCTTCCAAAAAATAACGTTCTGCAAGCTTCAGCCGCGCCGCATCGAATCGAAGAAGTCGGAATTGGTTTTCGTGGCCTTGATCTTGTCGAGCAGGAATTCGATTGCCTCGAGGTCGTCCATGGGATAGAGCAGCTTGCGCAACACCCAGATTTTCTGCAGCACGTCGGGCTTGATCAGAAGTTCTTCGCGGCGCGTCCCGGAGCGGTTGACGTTGATCGCGGGATAAGTCCGTTTCTCGGCGATCCTTCTGTCGAGGTGGATTTCCATGTTGCCGGTTCCCTTGAATTCCTCGTAGATCACGTCGTCCATGCGCGAGCCGGTATCGACCAGGGCGGTCGCGATGATGGTGAGCGATCCGCCTTCCTCGATGTTGCGCGCGGCGCCGAAAAAGCGTTTGGGGCGCTGCAGTGCATTGGCGTCCACGCCGCCCGTCAGCACTTTTCCGGATGCGGGAACGACGGTATTGTAGGCGCGCGCAAGGCGCGTGATCGAGTCGAGCAGGATGACCACGTCCTTCTTGTGTTCGACGAGTCGCTTGGCTTTTTCCAGGACCATCTCGGCGACCTGGACATGGCGCGTCGCAGGCTCGTCGAAAGTCGAAGAGACGACTTCGCCCCGCACGGAGCGGGTCATTTCAGTCACTTCTTCAGGGCGCTCGTCGATCAAAAGGACGATCAGATGCACGTCCGGAAAATTGGCGGCGATGGAATGCGCGATATGCTGCAGCATGACCGTTTTCCCGCTCTTGGGGGAAGCCACCAGCAGGCCGCGCTGCCCTTTTCCTATCGGCGCGATCATGTCGATCACGCGGCTGGTGATGTTCTCCTCCGACCGGTTGTCGCGCTCCAGGGTGAGCGGCTGGGTCGGGAACAGCGGGGTGAGGTTCTCGAACAGGATCTTGTGCTTGGAGTTCTCCGGAGGCTCGCCGTTGACCTTGTCGACCTTCACCAGCGCGAAATAGCGCTCGCCGTCCTTGGGGGTCCTGATTTCTCCCTCGATCGAGTCCCCGGTGTGCAGGTTGAAGCGCCTGATCTGGCTCGGGCTCACGTAAATGTCGTCCGGTCCCGCGAGATAGGAAATGTCGGGGGAGCGCAGAAAGCCGAAGCCGTCCTGAAGCACTTCCAGCGTGCCTTCGCCGAAAATGCTCTCGCCCTTTTTGGCCTGGCCCTTGAGCAGTGCGAAAATCAGCTCGTGCTTTCTGAGCCTGTTCGCGCCGTCTATTTCGTTGGTAATGGCCATTTCGACCAGTTGCGTGACCGGAAGGGATTTCAAATCGGATAGGTGCATTTGCGGAGAAACTCTATGAAAGGGAATTTGTTATCGAAGGGGAATGCCTGCAAACGGATTGCAGGTCAATGGTTAAAGGTTAGCCGGTTTAAATGTGGCTGTCAATAAAAGCCGCGAGTTGGGATTTTGCGAGCGCCCCGACCTTGGTTGCCGCCACTTCGCCGTTCTTGAAAATCATCAGGGTCGGAATGCCGCGTATCCCGTATTTCGGAGGGGTGGCCTGGTTTTCGTCGATATTGAGTTTCGCGACTTTGAGGCGCCCTGCGTATTCCTGGGAAACTTCATCGAGGATGGGGGCGATCATCTTGCAGGGGCCGCACCATTCGGCCCAATAGTCTACGAGCACCGGAACCTGCGATTGCAGCACCTCCTCCTCGAAGGTGTCGTCAGTCACATAATGGATATGTTCGCTCATCAATGCCTCTCGGGGTTTGCCAGGGGATGCAATATGCTAACCAAAATATTTTCCCATGGGAAGCGGAAATGCAAAAATAACCCGTTGCTGCAACGCGGCTGCTAAAATACGGGTTTAAGTATTCGACATGAGGACGAACCATGACCTATGTAGTGACGGAAAGCTGCATCCGCTGCAAATACACCGATTGCGTCGATGTGTGCCCCGTGGATTGCTTTCGGGAAGGACCGAATTTTCTGGTGATCGACCCTGACGAGTGCATCGATTGCACCCTTTGCGTTGCCGAATGCCCGGCCGAGGCGATTTTCGCGGAAGACGACGTGCCCGAGGACCAATTGAAATTCATCGCATTGAATGCCGAACTCGCCAAAACCTTTGCGCCCATTACCGAGAAGAAGGATGCGCCGGCGGATGCGGACGAGTGGCTGCACGTGAAGGACAAGCTGAAGTACCTGGAGCGCTGACGCCCGATCGATGCCGGTCGAGAAAAAGCAATTTTCGCCCGAATCCCTGCTGAGGGATGCTGCGTGCGCGATAGTCGAAGAAAATCGTTCGGCTGACCTTTCCGGTGTCACGATTCTCCTTCCCAATCTTCAGGTCGCCTCCCCCCTCGGCATCCTGTTGCGGGAGGCGGCAGGATTGCCCTTCATCCTGCTGCCTGAAATGCACACCTTTTCCGGCCTTGCCGCTGCTTCGGAATTCACTCCGGAGTCCCGCAGGATGGCCGGGATCTACCTGGCTCTCAGGGAAAAGAACTGGTTCAGGGAAAACGACCTGTGGCGGCTCTCCCGCGAGCTTCTCAAGCTCTTCGACGAGTTGACCCGATGGAAGGTGGCGCTTCCCGCAAGCCTGGAAGACTTTTCTGCGCTGTTCGAACAGGCTTACCGGGCGGATGCAGGCGGGCCGCTCCTGTTCGAGGCAAGACTGGTGCACGAATTGTGGCATGCCATGGAGTCTGATGAGCTGAGCGAGGCTGCAGCCTGCCAGGTGAAGCTTGCGAACCTCGCGCAAAACGCATCGGGCCCCCTTTACGCCATCGGGCTGGACGATTTCTTCACCCCTGCCGAGGAAGCCTTTTTCGCGGCCTGGTCGACCAGGGCGAGCGTGAAGCTGTTTTGTGAAGCAAGAAGCGGTTTTTACGGAAAAGTTTGGCCGCTGCAGGAAGAAGAGCCCGGTCTCAAGTCCAGGGCTGAAGCCTGCCGAACCGAATGCAGCCCGGTTTCGAATGTTGCGCTTTTCTGCGCCAGCTCCCTGGAAGAAGAGGCCGAGGCCGCGCAGATCAAGGTCAGAAAATGGCTTTTCGAAGGAAAAAGGCGCATTGCACTGGTTGCGCTCGACCGCCTGGCAGCGAGAAGGACTCGGGCGCTGCTGGAGCGGGCGCAAATCCTCGTGTCCGACGAGACCGGCTGGACTTTTTCGACCACCTCTGCAAGCACGGTGCTGGCCCGCCTGCTGGATTGTCTCGCCAGCGACTTTTATCACGAGGATATTCTCGACCTGCTGAAATCCCCCTTCATTTTTTCGGGCTGGGGGGAGGGCGAAAAGAGAAGGGCCGCCTATTTTCTGGAGCAGGCCATCAGGAAGCACAGCGTCGTCTCGAATCTCGGGCATTACGCGAGGCTGGATCTGGAAGCGGAAGCGCGCAGGGCGCTCGAAGCATTGCGTGATGCTTCCCTGAGCTTCTCCGGGCGAGCCATGCCCCTTTCAGCCTGGCTGGATGCGCTCTTCGGCAGCCTCGACGCCCTCGGCATTGCTGCGGGGCTGAAAGAAGACAGGGCGGGGACCGAGCTTCTGGAGCAGCTCGATATTTTGCGCAGGGAACTCGCGGATGAAACCGGACGCTTCGGCTTCAGGGCATGGCGGCGCTGGCTGGACATGCAGCTCGAATCGATGACTTTCAAGGACAGCGGCATCAGAAGCCCGGTGGTTTTCACCCACCTTCACGCTGCGAGGCTGCGCGAATTCGACGCGGTCGTCCTGCTGGGATGCGATGCCGCGCATCTGCCTGCCGAATCCGATCAGGAGGTTTTCTTCAACCAGGCGGTCCGGTCCGAACTGAAACTTCCCCTGATGGAGGCGCAAAAGCGCAAACAACTCGCCGATCTTGCCGGATTGCTTTCCCGCTCTGGCGAAGTCTGGGCGAGCTGGCAATCGCTGAAGAACGGCGAGCCCAATCTGTTGAGCCCCTATCTCGAACAGCTCAACGCCTTCCACCATCATGCCTTCGGGTTTGACCTCGTCGATAGGGAGTTTTCGAAAACGATCCCGTCGATGCGCTTCGAGAATGCGCGCACGGCTATCGGGAAAACGGATTGTCCTGCGCCTGCAGTGGATAGCGCGATGGTTCCGCAGTCGATTTCGGCGAGCGGGTATTCGAGCCTGCTCGCCTGCCCCTACCAGTATTACGCGGGCAGGATACTCGGGCTCGCTCCGCTCGATGAAGCCGAAAAAGTCCTGGAGAAAGCGGACTACGGCAGCTATCTGCACAAGATACTTTATCTCTTCCACAGGCGGCATCCGAAAATAGCGCATCTTGCAGATGCCAGGGACGAACTCGAAAGACTGAGCGACGAAGTGTTCAGGGATGCGGTCGAAGCGGACTATCTCAGCCACGGCTGGGCGCTGCGCTGGAAGGCGATGATTCCGCAGTATCTCGCATGGCAGGAGAAGCGCGAAATGGCCGGCTGGAAGGTCGAAAAAATCGAGGAGGACAGGTCGCTCGAAATTCCCCTGCGAGGCGGCAAAAAGCTCACCCTCAGGGGCAGGCTGGACAGGGTGGATGCATCAAGCGAAGGTCTTGCCGTCATCGATTACAAGACCCAGAGCGCGAGCATTCTCAAGGAGAAGCTTGCCGATCCCGGAGAAGACGTGCAGCTTGCGGTCTATGCACTGCTGCTCGGAGAGCCCGTTGTCGAGGCGTTCTTTCTCGGCCTGGACGGCGAAGTGAAGGAATTTTTTCAGGAAGAAACAGGCGCCTTCGAAAACAGGGAAAGGCTCGCCGAGATTTTCGATGAACTGCATGCCGGGGCAAGACTTCCCGCGCAGGGGCTTGAAAAAGTCTGTTCCCGTTGCGACATGCGCGGATTGTGCAGAAAGGATTACTGGGCATGAATCCCCTGGAGCCTTCCACGAGCGTCGTCATCGAAGCCTGCGCGGGAAGCGGCAAGACCTGGCTTCTGGTGTCCAGGATCGTCAGAATTTTGCTATCCGGGGCGCAATTTTCCGAGATCCTGGCGATCACCTTCACGCGCAAGGCCGCACGGGAAATGCAGAACCGCCTGAGGGACTGGCTGAGGCTGATGGCCTTCGCCCCGGAATACGAGGTGAGGGCATTCCTGCGCGAGCGCTTCCTTTCCGACGAAGAGATCGACAGCCTCTTGCCGAAAGCGAGAAACCTTTTCGAAGCTTCCCTGGCCACCCCGATGGCCATCACCACTTTTCACGGCTGGTTCCTCGAAATCCTGAGACGCGCCCCGCTCTCCTCCAATCTTGCAGGGGCAACCCTTGCCGAATCCGTTTCCCCGTTGATGGAAGAGGCCTGGCAGCGCTTTGCCGAAGGATTGCAATCGGATGCAAAAAATCCTGCCGCGACCCATCTCATGACGCTTTTCGCCGAATACGGCCTTTATAACACCCGGAAGCTGCTGACCGGATTTCTGGAAAAGCGTGCTGAATGGTGGGCTTATACGCTGGGAAAAAAGGACCCCGCAGGATTCGCTCTGGAAAGATTGCGCATCGAGCTCGATGTCGATCCAGACGAGGATATTCACGGGAAATTTCGCTCGGACAGTGTCTTGATCGGGTTGCTCGCGGAATATGCAGTCCTTCTGGGGATGAACACCGATGGCGACAAGGCGTTCGCGCTCGAACTGGAGGCTGCGCTCTCGTCCGGGCGGATCGAATTCGAAGCCGTATGGCAGGTTTTTTTCACCGGGGCAGGAGGGCTCAGGGTCCGCAAGGAAAGCGCAGCGCAGGAAAAACGCCTGGGAAGCGCAGGGCAGGCGAGGTTTATCGGGCTGCACCGGGAAATCGGCAGCCGTCTCGAAGCAGTCCGCAATGCGCTCGTCCACCTCAAGATTTACCGGTTCAACGAAGCCGGGCTCCATGCGGGCCATGCCCTGCTCGGGTACTACCAGGAGCTCAAGGAAGAACTCGGAGTCATCGATTTCACCGATGTGGAATGGCGAACCCATACCCTTCTCAATCATTCCGAGCATGCAGAGTATATGCAGTACAAGCTCGATTCGCGCTACCGGCATATCCTGCTCGACGAATTCCAGGACACCAATCCTTTCCAGTGGCAGATCCTGAAATCCTGGTTTGCCGCATCGAATGAAGCCGGATTGCGTCCATCCGTGTTCATGGTGGGCGACCCCAAGCAGTCGATCTACCGCTTCAGGGGGGCGGAGGCGCGTCTTTTCGATGTCGCATCCGGTTTTCTGCAACAGGAATACGGGGCGATCCGCCTTTCGCAGAATCTCTCCAGGCGCAGTTCCCCCGTCGTGATCGATTGCGTCAACCGGGTTTTTCCGGATTTTGCCCGGCACGAAGCTGCGCAGCGGGATCTTCCGGGAAGGGTCGAAGTGCTTCCGCTATTCGATCCCGAACGGATTGATGTCGAAGCATCCCCCGCTTTTCGCAATCCCCTGAAGGAGAGGCGGATCGAAGCGCCCGATCGCAAGCTCGAAATGGAGGCGAATGCCTTCGCCCAAAAGATCCGGGAAATCGTCGGGCGCTATCCCGTCAGGAATCCGGACGGCACTTCCCGGGCGGCGCGATACGGCGACATCATGGTGCTGGTGAGAACAAGGGCGGGGCTCGACGTTTACGAAAAGGCGCTCAAGGGGCTCGCCATTCCCTATGTCGGATCGAACCGGGGCGGGCTGCTGGGAACCCTGGAAGCGCTGGATATCACCGCATTGCTTTCCTTTCTGATCGCGCCCTTTGCCGACCTTCACCTCGCCCAGGTACTGAAAAGCCCGATTTTCGGCTGCTCCGACGAGGATCTGGCGAGCCTTGCCGCCATCCGGGATGGGTCGTGGTGGCAGCGGCTGCGGCAGGCAGGTCGTGATTCGCGGTTGGGCGAGGCTTGCATGCTGCTCGATAGCTGGATGGAAAAAACCGGGACCCTTCCGGTGCACGACCTGCTCGACCGAATCTATTTCGAGGGGGACATCCTGAACCGCTACCGGGATGCCGTGCCGGAATCGATGAAGGCATCCGTCGTTGCCAACCTCCAGGCTTTCCTCGAGCTTGCCCTGGAAGTCGATTCCGGTCGCTATCCCAGCTTGCCGAAATTCATGGCCGAGCTTGCGATCATGCGTTCCAGCGAAGAAGCTCCGGACGAGGGCATTCTCGGGGAAGTGGGCAATGCCGTCAGGTTCCACACGATACACGGCGCGAAAGGGCTGGAATCCCCCATCGTATGGCTGCTCGGGGCGAATGGTTCCGGGGACGCCAGGGAAGACAGTTACAGCGTGATTTGCGACTGGCCTCCCGACAGGGAAAGCCCTTCCCATTTTTCCCTGCATGCGGTGAAGGAGGAAAAAGGATATGGAAGAATGGCCTATTTCGAATCTGAGGCGAGACATGCCGAAAGGGAGGATGCCAACCTGCTTTATGTCGCGATGACGCGGGCGGCCCAGGCACTTTTCGTGAGCGGATCTCCCGGCCGTGCATCGCGAAGCTGGTACCGGAGGATCGCCGATGCCGCTGTCGAGCCGGAAAACTATGTTCCCGTCGAGGCGGCAAGGGCCGTGGAAGAAGCGGCGCAGGCCGGGGATTTTGCCTGGCTGAAAGTCCCTTTTCCCGCCGGCTCCCGCGAACCATCCACTCCGGAGATGCGCTACGGCATCAGGTTGCACGCTATTTTGCAGAACGGGTTGTCGGGAGACGAGGAAGAAGAGCTTGCGAACGATGCGAGGAGCATACTCGGATCCCCGCAGCTCGCCCGCTTCTTCGATCCGGCATGCTATGTTTCGGCGAGAAACGAGGCTTCCTATGTATCGGAAAAGGGGGAAGTCAGGCGCATGGACCGGTTGGTCGAGTTCGAGAATGAAATCTGGATACTCGATTACAAGACCGGGGATGCGCGCGAGTCCCATCGCGAGCAGCTTGAAGAATACCGGACAGCGATGCAGTCGGTTTTTTCGAAGCCGATAAGGTGCGCCCTGATTTTCACCGACGGTTCCCTTCAGGAAGTTTAAGCCCTGTGTTTTGCCCGCGCGGCATTGCGATGTACGGTTCCGGTGATTGCGTAATTATTGGTATGCGAAAAATTATAATTTCCGGGCCTGTTGCGCGGAATGGGCTGCATCGAAAAAAGGGGAAATCGTGAACAGGATTTACCGCATCGTCTGGAACGAAGCAAGGTGCAGAATCTGCCCGAACCTGATCGGGCTGCCGGACTGTATCGCCGTCGTTCCCGGGATCGCTCATTCGGTAGTAAAATGGCGCTTTGTCATCGAGAAGCGATAATGCTGACCCTCACCCAGCCCGACGACTGGCA